>JAAYPC010000084.1 GCA_012519985.1 Fibrobacter sp. | reverse complement strand
TAGGTTCCAAAACGGAGCGTGCCATAGAGAATCTTCCGGCATCGATCACCGTAACCGACAAATCCGATATAGAGAAGAATGGTGCAACTAATATCGATGAAGCGCTCGCGTATGAGCAGGGTATTTATAACAAACGCTCTAAAGGACTGATGGAGAGTATGGCCGGGTTGACCATGCGCGGATTTTCCGGAGCAGATCAGGTATTGGTGTTGTTGGATGGGCAACCGCTCAACAACGGATATGTGGGGCGTGTACAGTTCAACAATATTGCGGTTGAAGATATTCAGAAAATCGAAGTTGCCCGTGGGCCGTTCTCCTCTCTTTACGGTGGAAATGCCATGGGCGGTGTAATCAATATGACATCACGCATACCGGCAAAGCAATCGCTGCGATTCCGCGGAGGATTCAACCTTGGAAAAGACATCAATCCCAATCACAATCTCTATATGGGTTATGACGATGTTTTTGCGGATGGGAAAATTGGAGTTGCGCTCTCTTATTCCGACAAGCAGGATGAAGGGTACGTTACAAATGAAATCCAGAAAACCGCATCAAAGGGAAACCGGGGGCCAGTAATTTCAGGAATCATCCCGCAAAAGGACCGTTATGGCAAAGAAACCTTTCTTATTGGTGAAAATGGTATCAACAGTGCAAAGAACCGCTCGGTTAGCGGCAGATTATGGCTAAACCTTAACGAACAGCACAGTATCCGTTCCAGCCTGACCGCTTCATGGTATAACTACTATAACGATCATGGTAAATCGTTTCTCCATGATTCACTGGGCAGAATTATAGACACAGGTTATGTCAGTTTTTTCTATAATGATACCACCTATTCCCTGCGCATGACTCCCAATAACTTTATTGATGGCCAGGGAGGACAGGCATCACTTGTCTACACCTTGTCATATCAGGGAAAGCTTTCCGACTGTCTTACCATAAATGCAGGAGCTGGTATTAACAACAATTATGAAAACTGGTATACATCCGTAGTGTCATCCTCATCACGCAATGGAGGGCCGGGAAAGATCAGTTCCACACCAAATGTTAAGGGTAATTTTGGTTTCCAGGCCGAAATAAACAATCTTATCCCGAAAAACACATTACTGACAGGAATCAGCTTTGAAGGAACGATATCTGAAACAAAAGAACACAACCTTCGTGACTGGGAAAACCCTGATGATCTGGATGCCATTGTGTACAAATCCGCAGGGCAATCGGCAAATGGTGGTATCTTTATCAATGATGAATTTACGATCATAGAGGATGCAGGTATTCTGAAAAATCTCATTCTTAACGCAGGAATTCGCTTTGATTACTGGCGTACAATGAATGGCATGAATCGCGATTATACCAGCACCAAAGTTAACAATCATTATGCTGATCATTCAAAATCCTCCCTGAGTCCCCGTGCCGGACTCACTCTTAACTTAAATGTGTCACCAGCCTGGAAACCCACCTTCTGGATTTCGGGAGGCAAAGCATTCCGCCCCCCTACAAATTATGACCTTTATCGCACATGGCTAGGCTCTACCGGAGTCCTCACAGAATCGAATCCTGATCTCAAACCTGAAGTGATGAGTTCGGTTGAAGTTGCAATGGTACACCGATTTTTTGACAACCGTATCGATTTGTCTTTTGTCGGGTACCGCAACCTGATCAGCAATATGATTTACACCACCACTGTTTCTGATGAACTGAAAATACAGCGTAAAGAGAACCTGGGTAAGGCAAAAACCGATGGAATCGAGACCGGTCTGAGCGGGCGTCTTTTTTCATTTCTTACATTATTTACCAATTATACCTGGACCGATGCAAAGGTGAAAGAAAATCCGGTCAATCCATTATCGGAAGGAAAAAGGGTGACCGGTATTCCCGAACACACTGTAAGTTACGGTTTCCATTTCGAGAAGGGATGGCTGGCACTGAGGATGGGTTCGAGATATGTCTCCAAACGATATAATGCAGATGACAACTCTGATACAGTTGACGGTGTATTTGGTTCACGGGATCCCTTTTTGATAACTGATCTGCGGCTTACTATAAGCCCCATCAAACGGGTTCGATTTATATTTAATGCAGATAATCTTTTCAATAATGAATTTTATGATTACTACAAATCACCCGGTCGCACAATGGGTGGTGAAATACAGGTTACTTTCTGATGATTAAATGCAGAGGTTTAAGCCGGGCGTTCGGGAAACGTACAGTTGTCGATAAACTTGACCTGGCAATAGAATCGGGAGAGATCTTTGGTTTGCTGGGCCCCAATGGTGCCGGGAAGACCACCACTGTCAGAATGCTGACCACACTACTTCATCCCACTGATGGAGAGGCGAAGGTAGCAGGGTTTGACATACTCAGAGAATCACTTCAGGTAAAGAGGCATATAGGCTATTCTCCCCAGGAGATCAATCTTGACCGCGATCTTTCCGGTTACCAGAACCTGCTGCTTCACGGATTGTTCCACCGGATGCCTTCAGCGGCAGATCGCAGCAGAGAACTGCTTTCCTGGGCAGGTATCGAATCACATGCGCACGAGATTGTGCGTCATTACTCCGGAGGAATGCAGCGCCGGCTTCAGATAGCAAGATCAGTAATGCATAATCCATCGATATTATTTCTGGATGAACCGACCGTGGGACTTGATCCGCAGATCAGACGAACAATATGGGATCTTATCAGATCACTCAAAGATAAAGGAATTGGTGTTCTTCTGACCACACATTACATTGAAGAAGCCGAAATGCTCTGCTCAAGGGTGGGTATCATGAACAAAGGAAAACTTATCGCATGTGACACACCTGAGAATCTCAAACGAATCACCGGAGCTTACATAGTAGAAGCGCAGGTCAATGATTCCATCGATTATCGCCACTTTGCGGATAAAACAGATGCCTACGAGTTTGCCCGTACCCTGGCAGAAGGTTCAGTCCGGATCAGGGAATCCACCCTTGAGGATGTGTTTATCCACTATGCAGGTGAAAGGTTTCAATCATGAACGTGTGGCCGGTCTTTCTTCGTGAAATGATGATTTTTGCAAACCGGCTTAAAAAGCCTGGATATGTCATGGCGATGTTAGTCACTCCCCTGCTCTACCTTGTCACATTCGGCCTTGGACTGGGAAGACAGATTAATATGGGAGAGTCAACTTACCTGATTTTTATTGTTCCTGGAATTTGTGCCATGAGCACCATGACCAACTCATTTACCGGCATTGCTTCTTCACTTGCAGTAGGCAGACTTCATTACAAAAGTATCGAAGAGATGCTTGTAGCTCCGATTTCCTACAGTTCAGTTGCTTTGGGTGAAATTGCAGGCGGAACGTTCAGAGGACTTTTTTCATCACTGTTCATTCTTCTTGCAGCACTGATAATGGGAGCTCATCTTCCGTTGACAATCTCTTTTTATGCTGCCTGGATCCTGACCTCTGTCATGTTTGCGGCATTAGGTGTCGTAGCCGGGTTCAAATCAAAGTCTCATGAGGATACATCGGTGTTTTCCAGCTTTATCATAATGCCGATGAGCTTTTTCTGCGGAACATTTTTCCCGGTTGATAAACTGCCTGTTGTCGTTCAATGGTTTCTTCAGCTCCTTCCCCTCACCCATTCGGTGACCTGTATGAGAGCCGGATACCAGAACCAGAATGTTCCGATTATTCCTTTTGCAGCATTGACCTTCTTTTGCCTCCTTAGCATCTGGCTGGCAATTGTCTCGATTCGTCAATCATTGAAATAGGGCATGCAATGATACTTTTTAAAGTAATCAACATAAATAACGCTTTGCTTTTTGCAACAATCTGTTTCGCATTTTCACTGGCTGGATGCTCAAAACAGAAAGAGCCGCAAAGTGACGTGATTTCCGGAACAGATGATACCGGTGGGATTATTACTCCCCAAACCCAGAAACAAACCACAACACATTGTCGCAGCATTATCGATGATTGCAAAAGAACAGTTTCGGTACCGACCAGCCCCGGTAAAATTGTCTGCTTGGCAACTGCAGATGTGGAGATCCTGTTTGCAATTGGTGCATCCGGTTCTCTTGCAGGAATTCCGGATGGAGTCAGGTATCCTCCTTCTGCTTCAGCGATCAGACGTATCGGTGGAATGTATGGACGATTCAATGTGGAAAAAATCGTTGGGTGCAATCCAGATCTGGTTCTGATGACAATATCCGGATGGGGCCAGTATCGCAAGCACCTCGATCTTCTCGAAAAGCATAATGTCACTGCACTTGGTCTTCAGTACCCGCGAACATTTGACGAACTTATCAGCCATATAAAGCGTCTGGGTCTTATCACCGAAAAAGCAACTGAAGCCAACATCTTGGCCGATTCACTGATGCGCAGACGCAATGCCATTCTTGAAAAAACTCTTCCGCTGGATTCTTCACAACGCCCCCGCGTCTATATGGAGTGGATCAGTAGTGGCAATCGTGGATCGACACAGGGAAAGAACGAACGTAATCATGAGATCATCACTGTTGCAGGCGGCAACAACATTTTCGGAGATTATCAGGAGATCAGCTCTTTCACTGCTTCCGATGAAGAGGTGCTTAGCCGCAATCCGCAGATAATCATTGTCACTACAGATACGACCCGCAACGATGCAGCGAAGATACGATCGATGATCAGGGGAAGGGCTGGATGGGATCAGACTGATGCAGTGAAACACAATCGTATATATTGTATCGATGCGCAGCTTACCTGGGCAAACCCGCGGCTGATCGAAGGAATTGAGAAGTGTGCCCGAATTATTCATCCGGAGCTGTTTAAATGAATCCTTTTTCTTCAAAGAGAATTACAGTTCTGTTGGTGCTTTCGTTTTCACTGGTGATTGCAGCCATTTTTTCGGTGATGACGGGTCCGGTCTTTATTCACCCATTGACAATTATCCGGTTATGGATTGAAAAGCTCTCCTTTGGAATGCTGCACTTTGATATTCAGGAGATGCATCGGGTAATCATAATGAATATACGCACGCCCCGCATTGTTGTTGCAATACTTGTGGGGATGGGACTTTCTGCATCAGGCGCTGCAATGCAGGGATTGTTTCGCAACCCGATGGCTGAACCGTATGTTTTGGGGATGTCTTCAGGGGCTGCAGCCGGAGCATCCGCAGCGATCGTGCTTGGCATGGGAGGACTGTTCGGAGTTTATGCAGTTCCTGCCATGGCATTTATCGCAGCAACAGTTACGATTTTTGTCGTTTATTCGATTGCGCATACCGAAGGTAAAGTTCCGACCGAAACATTGCTTCTCTCAGGAATTGCTGTTGGTTTTTTTCTTCAGGCAGCAGTATCATTTCTCAAGCTCATTGCCCCCACGGATGCTTTACGGGATGTAGTATTGTGGCTGATGGGATCATTTGCAGGAGTCACCTGGGATGATGCAGCAATAGTAGCTATACCGATTCTGGCAGGGATTCTCATCCTTTTTTTTCTGGCCCGTGAACTTAATGTATTTCAGTTCGGTGAAGAAACTGCAATGCACATCGGTATTGAGGTCGAGCTGATGAAACGAATACTTCTCACAGCGACAGCCCTGATCACAGCTATCTCTGTGTCCACCGCAGGAATCATTGGATTTACAGGCTTAGTGGTTCCGCATGTTGCACGGATGCTTGTGGGGGCTGATCAGCGGATCCAGCTTCCGGTGGCAGCTATTTGCGGAGGTATATTCCTGGTTTTAGCAGATACTCTTGCCAGAAGTATTGCGCAACCAGCCGAAATTCCCATAGGAATCATAACTGCAGTAATAGGAGCACCCTATTTTGTCTATCTCCTCAGACGTCGCAAACATGCAATGGGATGGTGGTGATTATGCTGACTGCAAATAATATCAGAGCATCCTACCGAAACACAACTATTCTTGATAATATTAATCTCAATATATACCAGGGAGAATTCGCGGGTATTATCGGTCCCAATGGTGCCGGTAAAACCACTCTCCTGAAAGTTATTTCCGGTGTCAAAAAACCGATGAACGGAACTGTTTGCCTTGATAATCGTGATATGAAAACGATGTCCAGACATGAGATTGCCCGTATTATGGCTGTCGTACCACAGAGCAGTTTCGTTCCGCCACTTTTCACGGTTGAGGATGTAGTAAGTATAGGAAGATATGCACACAGCAAAAAAAGATTTACTACTACAGCATCGGACCAGACAGCAATTAACAAGGCACTTAATTTAACCGATACAGATCGCTTTCGTCATCGATATGTAAGTGAACTCAGTGGAGGCGAACGACAGGAAGTACTCATTGCACGGGCTCTTGCACAGGAACCAAAGCTTCTGCTTCTTGATGAACCAACCGCCAATCTGGACATAAGGCATCAGATAAAAATCCTGGAACTGATACGTAAACTGGTTGATTCACAGTCGTTGACTGCACTTATGGTTATTCATGATCTTAATCTGGCAGCCCGTTTCTGTACCAAACTGATATTGCTTCATAATGGCAGAGTTCACGCGGCCGGTAAAGCAGACGAGGTCATTACAGTTGAAAACCTGGCTGATGCTTATGGGGTTTCAACCTGCATTGATTATAATGCACGGGCAGGTGGTCTGCAGGTGAGTGCAATTGAATGCCTGCCTGAAAAACAGACTTCAAGCAGCCAGAATAGAAGGTCAGGTTCTGATATGGAGGAAGTATCATGAATATAGGATCTATCATGTGGCACAGTCATCTGCCGCTTCTGTCCAAGGCAGCAAGGCAACTCGATTTTGCAGAGATAACCCTGTTTGCAGCACGTGAGCTTGAAGATGATCCTTTGCGTTGCGATACTGCTCTCAATTTACTTGCAGCTCAGGATCTGATTCTTCTATACCGTTCAAGTGAAAGTTTCTGGGATCGTATCGAAGAGCAACTCAAAGAGATTGGTAAAAAAGTTCCGATCGTCTGTCTGGGACACGATCCATCATTCTGGACACTTTCGACTGTCTCTCCCGAGATCGTAGTAACTGCACACAGCTACATGGTACATAATGGACAGGAGAACTTTACTAACCTGGTTCGCTTTCTCTGCCAGAAAATCGGTGGTATGAATATCGAGGTCCCCGAACCAATTGAAGTCGCATGGGAAGGTTTGTATCACCCTGAATACCCCGGTTATTTCTCCACTGTTGATCAATACCTTGAATGGTACAAACCTGCATCAGACAAACCATTTATCGGAATACTTTTCACTCGTCATGCCTGGGTTACCGGAGATCTTGCTGTGGAGAATGCTGTCATCAAAGAGCTCGAACGACAGGGGCTGAATGTGCTTCCTGCGTTTTCTTACTCTACAAGAAACGGTGAAAAGAATTGTCGCGGAAGTGCTTCCGTTGTTGAAGATTACTTCCTTAACACCGATGGCAGCTCGAGAATCGATGCACTGATCCGCCTGCAGAGTTTCCTTCTCTCTGGCAGCAGAAAACCTGAAGACAGAGACTGTTCAAGAGAACTCGAAGGTGTTGAGATTCTTCGGAAACTCGATGTACCCGTATTTTGCCCTCTATCTACTTCAAGCGAAACAGTGAAAGAGTGGCGGGAAAGCATGCAGGGGTTCACAGGAAGGCTTGTCGGTTGGGCAATAGCTATGCCTGAACTCGAAGGAGTTATCGAACCGATCATGATAAGCGCAGGTGAAGATGAGTTTACACATAAAGGGACAATCCGTCGTAAAGTGCCCATAAATGACCGTATCGAAAAAATGGTTCGCCGTGTCATTAACTGGGTGAAACTGCGACGTAAACCAGCTTCTGAGCGTAAAATTGCATTCATTCTTCACAACAATCCCTGCGCTTCAGTGGAAGCATCGGTTGGAGGTGCAGCTAAACTCGACTCACTTGAAAGTGTCGCATCGGTATTGAACGCCATGCATGATGCCGGTTATGCAATCGAAGCTCCTGCAGATGGTAAAGAGTTGATAACCACAATCATGGAGCGTAAAGCAATCAGCGATTTTCGCTGGACCACTGTTGAAGAGATTGTCAGAAAAGGCGGGGCTCTTAAACTTATCAGCAAGGAAGAGTACTGTGGATGGTTTGATACCCTGTCAGAAGAGGTGCAGAAACGGATGATCGATGCCTGGGGCAATCCACCCGGAGAGGAAATAAACGGGGTTCCTGCTGCAATGGTATGTGAAGGCAAGATCGTAGTTACCGGTGTACGATTCGGAAACGCGGTAGTCTGTGTGCAACCCAAACGCGGCTGTGCCGGAGCCCGTTGTGACGGGCAGGTCTGCAGGATTCTTCACGAACCAGGTATTGTCCCTCCACACCAGTATATGGCTGCTTACAAATATCTTGAACAGGATTTCGGTGCTGATGCAATTGTACATGTAGGAACACATGGGAATCTTGAGTTTCTTCCAGGCAAAGGAGTCGGCCTCTCCTCTGAATGTTTTCCTGACCTTGCAATCGGTGACATGCCCCATCTCTATATTTATAACTCCGACAATCCTCCCGAAGGAGTGATTGCAAAGCGAAGATCATTGGCAACAATAGTTGATCACATGCAAACAGTGATGAATAGCAGTGGTCTCTATGATGAGCTGGAAGAGCTTGACCGGGTACTTGCCGAATACGAAAAAATCAAAGGAGAAGATCGCACACGTGATCACCTCCTGCAACATCAGATTATTGACACCATTCGCCGAGCCGATCTTGATCACGAAATCAAAGTTTCTGTTAAGAGCAGTGATGGTATAATAACCACTACCAGCCTCGACAAAATTAATAATGCTACACACGACCTTCCATTTGATGAAATCGCCAGAGCAGCACATAACGCACTTTCACGCGTCAGGAACTCCTATATTCAGGATGGGATGCATATATTCGGACAATTACCCGAAGGTGACCGCAGGGTTGATTTTATCCACTCGATTATACGCTATGATGCTGGTCGCTCTGTTTCGCTAAGACAAACCATAGCTTCCATGATGGGCCTGGATTACATGATCCTGCTTAATGATCCTGCAGGTATCAATGATGATTTCCGTACCTCTAACGGGGAACTTACCGAACGGATAGACAATTATTCCCGTGCATTTATCTCCTCAGTTCTCCTCGGAAGAGAGGATTATAATGCCATTGCCAAAGAGATCCTTGCTGAAGATCTGCAGAAACATTTATCATCTGATACACTCGCCTTAACAGCAGCACGGATACTCGATATCGATCGTCGTATCAGTGAAAGCCGTGAGATAGATGCACTGCTGCACGGCTTTGATGGTGGTTACATTCCCTCTGGACCTTCGGGGCTGATTATGCGCGGACGTGATGATGTTCTTCCAACCGGACGCAATTTCTTTACACTCGATCCACAGAAAGTACCAAGCAAAAGTGCCTGGGAAACCGGGAAACGTCTTGCTGAAGCAGTGATTAAAAAACACCGTGATGAGCAGGGTGTCCCTCCTGAAAACACCGCAATTTATTGGATGGCAAATGATATCATGTGGGCTGATGGCGAAGGGATGGCGCAGATCATGTACCTTCTTGGTGTAAAACCAGTCTGGCAGTCCAACGGACGAGTATCCGGTTTTGAAATCATTCCTCTTGATCAGCTTGGCCGTGAACGGATCGATGTTACCATACGCATCTCTGGTATTATCCGTGATAATTTCAGCACTTGCATAAACATTATCGATGAAGCGATTCAGGCGGTAGCATCACTGCCGGAACCGCCTGAGAAGAATTTTGTTCGTAAACATTCTCTTGCCCAGCTTTCAAAAAATAAGGGCAATGAACAAGATCCGGCTTCATGGCGTGATGCAACACTTCGGATTTTTGCTTCAAAACCAGGCTCCTACTCTGCAGGGACACAACTTGCTGTATATGCTTCAGCCTGGAAAGATGAAAAGGATCTTGCCGATATCTTTGTCTTCTGGAACGGATATGCCTATGGCAAAGGTGTATTCGGTGAAGAAAAGCATATTCAGTTGACTGAGAATCTTAAAACCGTTGACATTACTTATAATAAGGTTGTCAGTGATGAATCGGACCTGTTTGGATGTTGCAGCTATTTTGGTACCCAGGGTGGAATGACCGCTGCAGCCCGCCACCTCTCCGGTAAATCAGTAAAAACCTACTATGGGGATACGCGTGAGCCTGAAGCGGTAGAAGTACACGATATGGCAGATGAGATAAGAAGAGTAGTAAGAACAAAGCTGCTCAATCCTAAATGGATCGAAGGCCAGAAACGTCATGGATACAAGGGTGCTGGTGATATCATGAAACGGATCGGCAGGGTTTACGGCTGGGAAGCAACAACTCAGGAAGTGGATGACTGGATTTTCGATGATATCACCGAAACATTTGTACTCGATGAAAAAAACAGGGAGTTTTTCAAGGAAAACAATCCATGGGCACTGGAGGAGATCTCAAGACGTTTGCTTGAAGCACAACAGCGTGGGCTCTGGAATGCAAATCCTGATGTTCTTGAACGTCTCCGGGAGTCCTATCTCGAAACAGAAAGTTTTCTTGAAGAAAACATGGGTGAGGTTTCTGGTAATTTCCAGGGTGGGAATGTAAACATTATAACCTCGGAAGATGTTGCAGATTGGGGAGAAAAAATGAAAGAAATCAGAAACAAGATCGAGGAAAGCAGCAAGCAATGAGGTGCAGGAAAAAGAATGACTATTCCTGTGATATTTTCCTTGCTATAATAAATTACTGTGAAAAAATTATTTTGTAATCATTCAGGCACACTGTATTTCTTAATGTAACCAGGGAAAAGCACGAAATTCGAAATTCGAAATCCGAAACCGGAGGAAAGCACAAGATTCGAAATACGAAATCGGGAGAAAGCAGGATAATTTAAGAATATTTAAAATTTTCCTGTTTCGAATTTTACAAATTTCGATTCCAGTTTCGAATTTCGAATTTTCCAGTCTTTATTCCTGTTTCGAATTTTCCCCATAGATTGGACATTAAATGAGTTGTCAGAAAACGACATTTCCATTCAGTGCGATAGTCGGTCAGGAGCGGATGAAAAAGGCATTAGCTCTCAATGCGATCAACCCACGCCTGGGAGGAGTGCTTATCAGAGGGCAAAAAGGAACTGCAAAATCAACTGCTGTACGTGCACTGGCAAACCTTCTCCCTCAAATAAATATCGTAAGCGATTGTCCATTTCACTGTGATCCCAACCATGCTGCAGAGATGTGTTCTTTGTGTCGGGAACGTCTCTCCAGAAATGAGACCCTTCCCGCATCCAAAAGACTGATGCAGGTGGTTGAGTTGCCTCTTGGTGCCACCGAAGACCGGGTACTGGGAACTCTTGACATCGAAAAAGCTATACAGAAGGGTGAAAAACATTTCGAACCAGGAATACTTGCATCCGCAAACAGAGGGATTCTCTATGTAGATGAAGTAAATCTTCTGGATGATCATCTGGTCGATGTACTCCTTGACTCTGCAGCAATGGGTGTCAATACAGTAGAAAGAGAAGGTGTCTCATTCTCTCATCCGGCCCGTTTCATGCTGATTGGGACCATGAATCCGGAAGAAGGAGAACTGCGTCCGCAGTTACTTGACCGTTTTGCTCTTTGTGTAGATGTTGAGGGTATAACGGAAGCGGATGATCGCATTGAAATCGTAAGGCGATATCTAGAGTACGAAAGCGACCCACATGGGTTTATCCACAAATGGGAAGATGAGGAAAGGCGTCTGGGAGAATATTTAACCACCGCTCAGTTGATTCTTCCTGAGGTTACCTATACAGATGATATCATTAAACTGATAACTTCGATCGCGATCGCCATGAACGTTGATGGCCACAGGGCCGATATTGCCATGTTGAAGACCGGCCGGACAATCGCTGCTTTTCATCATCGCAAGGAGGTGACAAGTGATGATATTCGAGAAGCTGCGGAGCTGGTTCTTCCCCACCGGATGCGGCGCAAACCGTTTCAGGAGCCAAAAATAGACAACGAGAAGCTGGAAGATGCGATTCGCAATCACAACAATCAATCCCAATCGCAGCAGCAACCATCGGGTGAACAACACGAGCCTAAAAAAAAAACGATGAACCTGATGAACAGCAGGATGGAAGGCCCGACAGCAGTAAAGAAATAACCTTCACAGCCGATGCTCCATTCACTGTCAGAAAACTTCATATCAAAAAAGATGACTCTCCCCTTTCTGCATCGGGAAAGAGACAGAAAGCTCCTGCGAACAATCGCAGTGGCCATTATACCCGCTCCCGCATACCTGTTTCACCAGAAATAACTGATATCGCATTTGACGCAACTCTTCGGGCGGCTGCTCCCCATCAAATCAGACGTAATAAGGAAGGCATTTCACTGGCAATCTCAAGTGCCGATATCCGTGAGAAGGTGCGAGAGAAAAAATACGGAACAACTATTGTTTTTGTGGTTGATTCATCCGGTTCAATGGGAGCAGAGAGACGCATGTCAGCAACAAAGGGAGCAATCCTGTCGCTTTTACTCGATGCATATCAGAAAAGGGATCGCATTGCAATGGTGGCATTTAAAGGTAACGATGCATGTGTAGTCCTTCCACCCACCGATAGTATCGATCTTGGTAAAAAATCACTCGAAACACTTCCAACCGGAGGAAAAACTCCGCTTTCAGCAGGTCTTCAGGCAGCCCTGAAACTAATCAAACAAGAGAAAAGGAAAGGAAGTAAAAACAATTCACTTATGATTATCATCTCCGATGGCAGGGCCAATGTCAGTTGCGGTGGTGGTAATGCTTTTAATGAAGCTCTTAGTATCTGTGATGAGATCCGTTCTGTCGGGATTCAATCTATTGTCATTGATACTGAAAGCGGATTTATAAAGCTGGGTAAGATGCGTGAACTGGCCAATAAACTTGATGGTAAATACTTTCCGATGGAGCAGTTGCAGGCAGATCAGATAAGCGGTATTATCAATGAGTTGGTTTAATTCCTTACAAGTGTTTAGCTATGAGAAACATGCTAAATCAACCATATCCGGTATAGAGGAATTTATTTGAGGTGATGTTTTTTCATCAATTTATTTCTACTTTCTTCACCATGACTCAATTCGAGTTAAAAATGATTAAATCCAAAAGCTGTCTGCCGCAACAGAAAAAGTGATTAAGAAAACGCAACACTCTTGAGAGAAAATCAAACTGGTTTTTATTATTTTAAAAAAAGTTAACCCATAACAATAAAACAGAAAGGCTTCACCATGAAAGTAACAGTCATAATCTCTATGGTTGCACTTCTATCTATTCAACCGAAATCAATGCAAAAAAATGTTCCTATGAAATTAACAAAGCCGATGAATTCACCGGAAAGATAATAAAAATGACTTCTGCAACGATTGCGAAATCATGGAAAATCGGCTTTTCCATAAATGATGCCATATATGCTGTCAGTCTTGTTATTGTCCTGCCAGGTGAAATAAACACTGGTATTAATAAAGGAGATTCATTGTATATTAAACTTAAAAACAATGAGATCATCAAATTAGCTGCTTCTAATAACGTTTCACCCAAAACCTATGTTGCCGGCTCCGGGGCTTATGCTGCAGTTGTCTCCGATTTTTCTCCTGTCTACGAATGCACAAAAGAAGAAATTATGAAGATCAGTCAAAGCCCTGTCACGGTTATCAGGATCTTTGTTGGGCAACAATTCCTGGAAACACCAGTGGATGAAAAAAATGGCAAAAAGATTTCTGATGCTGCCGGATGTATACTGGAATGAAAAGTATTCATACAGTCAGAGCATTGATTTGCACAAATATTTATGCATTTTAACCAGATTAAGCCTGTCCAGTCATGTTCTGAACAGATCTGTTTCCGGTGTTGGAATGTATATATTAGCTTCATGGTCAACAATTTTTTTGAACCCGGTTTCAAATACTGGCAACGAAAAGTTCTATCATGTTATTTTTATCTTAACATCATAAATAGGAACTAATTAGATTATCTAAATCAGAATCTTCTTATCGGTTGCACGGGGGTTTAGAGGTGAGAACATTCAGAATAATCCTTCAGATCTTTTTTCTGACTCTTTTTATTGGGGCGTTTTTCTTCTTAAATACAAACCCACATGCTTACTCCTTCGATAGTGAATTTTTCCTTCGTTTTAATCCATTCACCGGCTTAATCACAATGCTGGCATCCAGATCGATAATTATGCCCCTGGCGATATTTACCCTTATTTTTATGATCGCCACCATATTATTTGGCCGATTTTTCTGCGGTTTTATGTGCCCATTAGGTGCGACGATCGACTTTTTCGATCGATTTCTTTTCTCCCGTATGCGTTCAAACAAACGTCGGCCTCCGCTTTTTGTTCAACGCCTCAAATATGTTCTTTTAACTATGGTTGTAATACTTTCTGTTTTCGGAGTGGTGTTTCCCATTTTCATAGATCCTCTGTCGCTCAGTACCCGTTTTCTGACTCTTATAGTTCATCCGCTGATAAGTATTATAGGTATTGATTTGCTTAAATTAACCAGCATTTTTTCTGCACCATTCAGCAATCACATCTATAGTCTTTATCCTATCAGGGTACCATTGTATTATGGAACTATTATGACCGTGATTCTGGCATCGATGGTTTTTATCGGCAGTTTCTGGGATAAACGATTCTGGTGTCAATACATCTGTCCTACCGGTGCATTTTTAGGAATACTCAGCAGATTTTCTCTATTCAGAAGACAAACCAGTGAATCCGGTTGCAACAGTTGTCAGAGATGTGCCAAATCCTGTCCGGTTCATGCTATCGATGAGAAAGATGTCAGCAGAACCAGAATTTCTGAATGTATCGAATGTGGAATCTGTGTGGAGTTAAAGGAAAGTTGCAGTAGTTTTGCTCTGTCAAAGCCTTCATCCCGGAAAAGCCTCCACCCTGATCTTCACCGGCGACATATTTTGTCCGGAGCAATGGGTGGCTTACTTATGCTCCCTGTATTCAGAGCTGCCGGATGCAGTAAAAATGATAACCATGGCAAGCTTATCCGGCCTCCCGGCACCATTCCTGAAGAGAATTTCATGGCCCGATGTCTTGCCTGTGGAGAGTGCATGAAGGTCTGTCCTACCAATTCTCTTCAGCCATGTACGTTCAGCGATGGTTTCTCCAGGCTTTACACGCCAAAGGTGGTTCCAAGAATCGCCGGGTGCGAAGAGAAATGTAATCTTTGTGGTAATGTGTGCCCAACAGGAGCCATACGTAAATTACCACTCGAAGAGAAACAATTTGTAAAGATCGGTACTGCGGTGCTGGATCGTCACCGCTGCCTGGCATGGTCTCAAAATAAGGAATGCTTAGTCTGCGATGAGGTTTGTCCTTATAATGCCATTGAAGCGCGTGTGGTGGACACTGTGAAAGGGCGGTTCAAGGTTCCTGTAGTGAATGAGGATTTGTGTCTTGGCTGTGGAATGTGTGAACAGCATTGTCCCATTTTTGACATCGCCGCTATTACTGTGTTTAAATTCGGCGAAAACCGGCGTTTGAGTGGTGAATATACTTCTAAGTGGCAAAAAGAAAGGATTCTTAAACAACGAAGAGCTTCTGACAGCGTTCATTTGGGTAAGTCCATTGATGACAAAGATGAGAATGTAAATAAAGATATCAGTTCTGATGGATTTTCTGATCCTTATGAGTCTGGTGGAGCCAACTCCGGATTTTCTGATGGTTTCGAATGAAATGATCTGGCTGGTTTGATAAAACCGGCTCTATATTGTAGTGAACATTTTCTTAAATGATTACTAAAGGTGCCAGGAGGGTAACGATGCCTATTTCCAGACGTGAATTTATAGAAGCTGCTGCCGGTGCTACTTCATTATTGGCTGCAGGAGGAACTTTTGCCCAGCAACAAACCACCGGCTCCAAAAGCGAAGTGTATGTAGGAAAAGGAGATGCAGCTAAGATGCTTCCAAAGATACTGGAGAAGATGGGTGGTATCTCCAGGTTCGTAAAACCAGGAAGCAGGGTCATGATCAAACCCAACATGAGTTTTCCCAATCCCCCGGAATGGGCTACCGGAACCAGTCCTGAAGCGGTCTTTGCCATGACAAAACTCTGCCTGGAGGCAGGTGCTAAGAGAGTCATTATATGTGACAACACCATTAGAGACCCTGAACATTGCAAGGAAAAAACCGGTATAGCTGCTGCAATAAAGGACCTTAAAGGTGCTGTACTTTTCATTCCCAAACAAGACAGCATGTATATCAGAAAAAGTGATGCCAAAGCAAAAGAACTCAGAGAAGTCGATGTGGTCAAGGAAGTATACCAGTGTGATACCGTTATCTCTCTTCCTTGTGCGAAATCTCACAGTGCTGGTGGAGTTTCTCTTAACGTAAAAGGATTAATGGGACTGGTGAAAGAACGTGGTGCATTCCATCGCGAAATGGAGATGCACACAGCGATTGCAGAACAGCTCTATTACATTAAACCACATCTATGTATCGTTGATGCCACCCGAGCGCTTCTGGATAATGGTCCTGCGGGTCCTGGAAAAGTAATAGATCTGAACACATTTGTAGCTGGAACCGATCCTGTTGCTGTAGACAGTTATACTGTTTCACTGGCTTCATGGTATGGGAAGACCTTTGATGGAAAGCAGGTCAAGCACCTTAAACTGGCTGGAGAATTAGGATTTGGTAATGTGGAATCTTCTATGATTTCTGAAGTAACGGTTTAAATGCCATAGCTGTATTTCCATGGGTTCACATTGCAAATACATTGATTTCAGAACCTCAACGTTGATTTTACTAATTTTCTTGATGCTAAAGCAAAGAGCTGATTTATAGTTAATAATTATCCCTAAAACTCAGGCAGCAAAAGGGAATTGTAAAATTATAGTATGAAGAAAGAAATTAAGTCTTTTAAAGGTTTGTAGACTACTGATAAAACCGAAAGGGTTTATATCCACTATGCGTAATAAACAACCTATCTTTTGGTTATCTGCCACGTTTCTATACTCATTAGACAGAAATGAAGCGCTTTACTAAATTTTCACTGAGTTGAAAGGGATCTTGAAAAGGTGTATACCCGCAAATTTCATCTATTGATTTCCTTTCTTCTGATACCTTTTACGCTCTCATGGGCACAACCTGCTCTAAAGTGGCGGGTTTACAAAACCAGCAGCAACTGCTGGCTTGCTTCATCTTCAGACCTTCTTCTCTTCTCCTCTGCCAGCCATACCATCCGCCCTATGACAATAGATCCTGTGAGAAAGATCTCTTTAATAGCAGATATAGTAGAGTACGAAGGGTACCTTTTCGTTTCCACAGATGCCGGATTATATAAAATCGACATGACTACTCAGGGAAGCGAACGGGTTGCATTTCCCGATGATAAGATAATCATGGGAAAAATCTCTGTTGACATGGATTAT
>JAAYPC010000083.1 GCA_012519985.1 Fibrobacter sp. | reverse complement strand
TCCATACGGACTGGTTATATGCAAAGAGCCTGTAATGAAGTGATTTAATACATCGAATCTCTGAACCCCTCAATGAATATCGAATATCGAATAACGAATATCGAATATCGAATATCGAAGTAGAAGGAGGCAGAAAAAATACCAAATCTTAAATTCCAAACAAAATTCCAAATTAGAATTGACAGAAAGAGTACAGGTGAGGTTTAGAATTCAGAGGTGTACAGGTGTTTGTTGGCAAAATTCCTTCCTGCTCCCTCTGCCCCTGAACCTCCCGATGTACATCGGGAGACTTAGGAACGGAAAATACCCTTTGATCAAGTTTTCAGTTACATCATGGGATCTTAAAGTCCCCCTCGGGGGATTTAGGGGGCGGGAAATTAAGGCCGCATCGGTTAAATTTGTTAACAATTGGAATTAAGCCTTACGGCTATGGGATTTTGGGGGCTTGCTCCGGCTCTCTTCACTTCGATATTCGATATTCGTCATTCGATATTCTTTCCCCTAAAAATGCTCTGTTTGACTCCACAAAGCCCTTTATCTATATTAAAAAATCAATTCTATCGGGTACATTCTTGTGAAATGCACAGATAGTTTTTAATTGTTCTTTATTTCCCCGTTTATCAAATCGTTGTGAATACATTCACCATTTAACAGAAATCTATTATATATGGCAAAACCATTGCGTTATTCGGATGCAGGCGTCGATTTATCTGTATGGAACAAAACAAAGGTTCGTATCGGAGAACTGGTCAGTTCAACTTATAACAGTTCGGTTGTGGGAAAGTTCGGCCAGTTCGGCGGTATGTTTGATACCTCCAGTTTTGTTTCTATGAAACACCCGGTTTTGGTTTCATCTACCGATAGTGTTGGAACCAAAGTTATGGTTGCCTTCGAATCTGGTATTCATGATTCTGTCGGTCAGGATATCGTGAATCATTGTATCGATGATATCCTGGTGTTGGGGGCAAGGCCTCTTTTTTTCCTGGACTATATCGGAATCCACAAGCTGGTGCCAGAGGTTGCCGAGCAGATTGTTACCGGCCTGAGTATTGCCTGTAAGGCTGCAGGGTGTGTGCTAATAGGTGGTGAGACTGCTGAAATGCCGGATCTGTATAAAAAAGGTGAATATGATCTGGTAGGATGCATAGTCGGTGTTGTGGACAAGGAAAAAATTATCGATGGCAGCACTATTGTTCCGGGTGATGTGTTGATCGGATTACGTTCAAATGGACTTCATACCAATGGTTACAGCCTGGCCCGGAAAATTGTTAAAGAGGTAGCAGGTAAAAGTTACAGTGACATTTTTGAGCCGACCGGAAAATCTTTCGCTCAGGAACTGCTTCGTCCTCACAGAGCTTACACTCCGGTGCTGAAACTGATGGATCAGGGTTTGATTAAAGGGTGTGCTCATCTGACCGGTGGAGGTTTTCAGGATAATATCGACAGAATTCTTCCACAGAACTGTAATGCTGTAATCCTTACCAATGCCTGGACACCCGATCCGATTTTCAGTTGGCTTCAGGAAGCCGGAAATGTGGAGAAGGAAGAGATGTATCACACTTTCAACATGGGTATAGGCTTGGTGCTTGCTGTAAAACCTGAGGTGGCAGACACAATTATGTCCTCTAAAGAAATCGAATCGTTTGAACCGGTTGTAATCGGTAGCATAAACGAGGGTGCTGGTAAGGTGGTACTGGAGTTTTAGATGAAAAAGTTATACCTGTATAATACGGCCAGCCGTTCCAAAGAACTTTTTGAACCTGTTAATGATCCGGTAGGGATGTACTGTTGTGGTCCTACCGTTTATAACTATGCACATATAGGTAATCTGCGGACCTATGTTTTTGAAGATGTTCTCAAAAGGACTCTTCTTGCCCTTGGATACAAAGTAAAACACGTGATGAATATCACCGATGTCGGTCATCTGACCTCTGATGAGGACACCGGTGAGGATAAAATGGAAAAAGGGGCACTAAGAGAAGGGAAAAGTGTCTGGGATATAGCCAATATTTTTACCGAAAAGTTTAAGGAAAACATTTCGGATCTTAATATTCTCAATCCAGATATCTGGCCTAAGGCAACCGATCATATCTCTCAGATGATTCGTCTGGTTCAGGAACTGGAGAATCGCGGTTTTACCTATCGTACTTCCGATGGAATCTATTTCGATACATCAAAATTTCCTTCCTATTGCGATTTTGCGCATCTGGACCCCAACAGTCTCAGAGCCGGTGAGCGGGTAGACATGGGGGAGAAGCGTTTTGTCACCGATTTTGCTCTCTGGAAGTTTTCGCCCACCGATAGTAAACGCCAGATGGAGTGGGATAGCCCATGGGGTGTGGGGTTTCCTGGCTGGCATATCGAATGTAGTGCAATGTCTATGGAATATTTGCCTCAACCCATAGATATTCATTGTGGTGGTTCAGATCATATAAGGGTGCACCATTCCAATGAGATCGCTCAATCCGAAGCGGCAACCGGAAAGAAGTTCGTAAAATACTGGCTTCATGGAGAATTCCTGGTTTTGGATAAGGGAAAAATGGCCAAATCCGGAGGTGGTTTCATTACTCTTGATAGTGTTAAAGATGCCAAGATCCCGCCATTGGCTTATAGAATGTTCTGTTTTACTGCGCATTACCGTTCGCCTTTGAGTTTTAGCTGGGAAGGGCTGAGGGCTTCTGCGCACAGTCTTTCAAATCTCTATCAGGCGATCTCTTCAATTCCTTCAAGTGACAAGCCGGTTTCTCAGCAGGAAGTTGACAGTGTTTTGGGTGATTTTTTTGAAGCGGTCTGTGATGATCTTAACATGCCCAGGGCGATGGCTGCATTCTGGAGTGTACTGAAAGATGAAAAAATCGATCCAGCAGTAAAATCGGAATGTGTGAAAAGAGCGGATCAGATTCTGGCTCTGGGTCTTACAGAAGTTCCTAAAGAGAATGTTATTAATTTGAGCCTGTCTTCAGAAACTCCTGCCGAAAAGCAGAATCTTCCATCTGAATATCCTTCAGATCTGGTACAGAGAATAGGCGAGCGCTTGAGGGCTCGTGCTTCCAGAGATTACAAAACTGCTGATCTGATTAGAGACGAACTGACAAATCTTGGGATCACCATCAAGGATCTTCCTGATGGGGGAGTCGAGTGCAGCAGCAGTAAGAGTACCCGCAAGGTTGTGATCAAGCGCTAAGGTTAAAAAACACTTTGTGATGCCCTCCATTCCCTTCGTGGGATGGAGTGGCAGACATCATTCCGAACGTAGGTAAGGAATCTTCTGGTAAGGTATGCTCAGTCCTCCGTAGTAGCCTGCTACTGGTTCTCCGAAGTATCTACGGTGGACGAAGGAGGGCCCTTTATTGGTTACAGATAGCCTTCTATAGATGTATGTCGGAATGCGAACGTCGGTAATCGTTTCTCCAGGATGCCTTGACCAGCGAATAATAGTTCCATCCTGCTTCCATTCGTGTCCCTTTATTCGTGCTTATTAAAAACGATCTGCCACATCCTAAAAACGATCTGCGTATTACCGCGTATTACCAAAAACGATCTGCGTATTACCAAAAACGATCTGCGTATTACCAAAAACGATCTGCGTATTACCAAAAACGATCTGCGTATTACCAAAAACGATCTGCGTATT
>JAAYPC010000082.1 GCA_012519985.1 Fibrobacter sp. | reverse complement strand
CATGCTTCAAAATTACGGATACATGCTTCAAAATTACGGATACATGCTTCAAAATTACGGATACATGCTTCAAAATTACGGATACATGCTTTAAAATTACTGTACGGCTGCTTTAAAAAATTTTGAAGATAGCTTCGAAATTAAAGAAAACAGCATTTAAAAATAAAGAATGTATCCCACTATCCTATGCCCCCTAAATCCCCCGATGGGGGACTTTAAGATCTCATAATGTAGCTGTTAGTTTGATCCAAGGGTCTTTTCCGTTCTTAAGTCTCCCGATGTACATCGGGAGATTTAGGGGGCCGGGGGGGGATTTTGCTAATAAACACCTGTGAATTTCTAAACCTCACCTGTACTCTTTGTCTAATTTTTCCAAAACCCTATGGGATGATACTGAATGTATCCCATGAAAAGAAGCATCTTCAAACCACAAAAAGAAGGGACAAGATATGAGACTGGCTGCTTGACGTATTTCATTGTCCGATTACTGCCTAATGGGAAACAAGGGTAATGCATTCTAATGAAGTTCGTTTCGTAATTTTGTTATTGCATTATAGGACGCATTCGATAAAAAGAGGACCTTTAATTTAGAAAGCCAATACGTACGTATTCTGACTTGCTGACTGAATGGCTAGCTGAAACCAATAAAGGGCGCATGCCTTACCTGAAGATTCCTCATGGGTGTTCGGAATGACATTTTTTCGTTCGGAATAGCATCTATGCTCGAAATGACATCTATTTAAAAACCCGGGTTAAATTATTAATCGGATACTATTGAAACCAAATATTTGTTTTCAAATTCAGTGCAGAAAGCCCTTGTGATTCGCAAACGGTATGGTATTTGAAGATTGTGTTTGATAGATGATTCTATTAAACAAACCGGTTTCTTTGCTGATTTTATTCTACCCTATATTCCTGGCAGCCGATGATATCCAATGGAAGGTTAAGGATATCGATTTTGTCGGTAACAACACTTTTGACAGAACAGTGCTTATTGACCAGATGAAGTTAAAGCCGGAAGGACTTTTCAGCAAAACCAGTTTTTCCATGGCACAATTGCAGCAGGATATCGGCAGTCTGGATTCTTTTTACAGAAACAGAGGTTTTTTTCAGGCAGAGATAAGAAGCAGTCTGGATTTTGATTCGACTAAAAAAAAGGTGAGTATTTACCTGCTAATTACTGAAGGAGTTAGGACTGAACTAGATTCGGTTGTTTTTGTAGGAAACATTCTTCACAGCGACTCCATCTTATCGGTTTTGATCCAGCTTAAAAGAGGTTCCATTCTCGATTCATCTCTTTATTCCGGTGCACAAGCAAAAATTCTGGAATTTTATGCTTCACAGGGACGCGTATTTGCCAGAGTGGAATATTTTTTTGAGTTTAACCAGACAGGGGAAACCGCCGGCCTGATATTTACTGTCAATGAAGGACCGGTTGTCAGGGCTGGTGAAAACAGCATTCTGGGATTAAAAGCAACAGAAGAAAAGGTGGTAACAAGAGAACTTCAGTTTGACCAATACGAAATAATTAGTGCTGAAAAGATAAGATCATCTGTTTACAATCTGTATGCTACCGGTTTGTTTAAGCTTGTCAGCATCATTCCAGTTGATACGCAGGCTATTCCTTCTGAGTATGACACGATAACAGCCCCGATCCTTATCCAGGTAGAAGAGGGAGATTTCTTTAACATACAATTAGGGGCAGGATTTAATTCATTTGATCGATGGTACGGAGCAGTTGAACTGGCCTATAAAAACCTCTTTGGTCTTGGTCACCGGGTTTATCTTTCTTCGAGACTCTCTTCGGTTGTTTTACAGGCTCAGGTCGGTTACGATTATCCCTGGCTTTTTGACAGAGACTTTTCGGGTGAAATAAGTGGCTATATCGAACGTCGTGACCTGGAGTCATTCAAGGCTTTATATCAGGGAGGTGAGCTTGCGATCAACGGAAAATTAAGTGAAAGAAACCGATATCGCACTTTCATTAACTATAAGCATACCGGATGGTTCCGTGGGCAACAGCAGGGGCCGGAAAAAAATAACACTCTTCTTTTGGGAACCAGATTTACCAGAGATACCAGAGATTCATACCTGGATCCTGGCAATGCATTTTTCAGCTTTATCGAAGCAGAAATCGCCGGACTCTCCTTCAGCAATCAATTCTACCGGTTCAAATGGGATATCCGATTATACAGGGAGTTTTTCGGCAGAAGGCTCAATCTCTCATCAGCCCTCTTTCTGGGATATGTCAATGAATTCGGCAAATCCGGTCTGGTTCCTCCAACAGAGCTTTTTCGCATAGGTATAGATGATGTAAGGCCGGTAAGGGGATATACCGAGAGTCAGGTTTCTGCTGTCAACAAGGAAGGAGAAGCTGTCGGGGGTGAATTTGCTGCAGTAATCAACCTTTTCGATATAAGATTTCCTCTTATAAGTCTCTTCTCCGGTGAGTTCTTTGTGGATGGTGGATATGTGTGGCCCCGGGCCGGTGATTTTAGTTTGGAAAAACTGAGGTGGTCTGTGGGGCCAGGGCTTCTGATAACACTTCCTTCAGGAATATTTAGAATCGATTATGGGTTTGAGCTAAGGAGGTCCTTTGATTTTAAAGGGGGATGGTATTTTGGTTTGGGGCATGCTTTTTAGATATGTAGAAAAAGGGAACCGGAAGCTAAAAAGCATACCGGATTCCCAGACCGCCGGCAATAAAAAGACCCGGTTTTGGTATAATCCTGAAAGTAGGCGCCACCTGAGCAAACGCCACCAGCCTTGGTCCTTCAATGAGGTATTCTGTTCCAAAGGGGATCCGCAGTCCAACCATGAAATCACTGTTCAGACTTGCCATTATTCCTGCACCTGTGTAAACAGGCAATTCTTTAGCGTCAAATTCTGACCAGAAATAGTGGTATTGGTAATCCAGGTATACATCAAGCAATTTTTTCTTGGCAGACCAGCCAGCACCCACATCAACAGCAGTTTTCTCTGTCATCCAGTATTTAATGGTCAACCCGGTTGGTTCTCCCATACCCAGCCCGATCTCCAGAACAGGATCAGGGATACTCTGGGAAAAAACAGTACCAGCCAGGAAAAAACAAAATACAATGGTAAAGCATTTCATAGCACATTTCTCCCCAAAAAAAAGATTCTCACCAGTTCTGTAGAAATCGTAATGCAATGGTAATGCCTGTATTATCCTCAGGTAATTATCCGCTTGAACCGTAAAGGTCTTTGTGATACTGTTTTCTGAGTTAAAACAGGCTGCAAGGTATCCCCACTCAATCTTCCCCCCGGATTCTTGAACAAAGTGAATTAACCGGATACTGCTGATCCAAATTAATCTTCACTATAAAAGGGTTTTATCCGTACTTTTATGTACTCTTTCTTTCAGGGAAAAATGAGGAGAAGAAATAATGTGGAACTCTTTTATTGATCTTTTAGTTAATGTTATGACACAGTTTTCCGGTATTGCCGGGTTCAACACAGGACTTATAATTCTGTTTACTTCGCTTCTTATCCGGTTCGCACTGCTTCCTTTAACAGTTAAAACCGCCTGCGGCAATTTACAAAGGCAGCAAAAATTACAACTGATACAACCCGAGCTGGAAAAATTGAAAAGCAAGTATAAAAACAGTCCTGAACAGTTAAACCGCCACACTCTTGAGCTTTTCAAAAGACATAAGATTGCATTTATAGATAAAAAGGGACTTTTGAGCGGCATTCTGCAGGCTCCGCTTTTTGTAGGCATGATTTCTGCCATAAAGAAGATCGTTGGCACAGGTGAAGCATTTCTGTGGATAAGAAATATTGCTCATCCCGATTTTTTCCTTGTTATAATAGCATCGGTTCTCAGCTACATTGGATCAGTGCTCACACCCAATCTCTCTGAACAAAGCAGAACCATTATGATCTGGATACCAGTATTATTTACTGCCGTTTTTTTATGGAAGCTGCCTGCAGGGATCGGTCTTTACCTGATTGCTTCAAATCTGGTTAATGTTTTTCAGTCGCTGATTGTTCGACACAAAATGTCCGAGCGTAGAGTGGCTTCTGGTGTGCGTTTTTCCCTTTCCTGATTTTTTCATACCGGAGTGGCTGCGTATTATTATGGGCAGCCGGTTATTCCGGGCACAATTTTTGCGTGCCTCACTAAACATATCACCTCTCATTTCCTTTCACTTTTTAAGCTTTCAAAGAAATTAGTGTAGTGATTATTAAATGGGAGGGCCTTATGGTCTGTGATACTCACCATTCTTTCAGACGTTTTCAGAAATGCGATCTTTTGAGTTCTCAGAATGACTCCCTGTTTACCAATTTGAGAATCGAGGAAGATATAGAATTAACTTTATCCTCCCTATCCAGTCAAAAATTTGTAACTTTGATTCCCATAAATCCTCAACTTGCCTTTATCAATTGGTATATAGATGAAAATACTGCAATGAGCCTTAAAAATGACATTGGAGCATTTTATGAGCACAGTTGTCTGATTTTGAGAATTTATGATGTCACAGGAGTCGATTTTAACGGATATAACGCACGTAACCAGTTTGATATAGAAATCGAAAAGCTTTCAGGATGTCACTATCAGCAGATCGATCTTATCGGGTGTCTGCTGCTTGCGGAGGTTGGATTCAGATGTTCTGACTGGAGATTTTTCCCCTGTGCCAGATCTAATACCATGTTTTTCAGGGGGCCTGTAGAATTTTCATCTGGTTTATATATCAGCCATGGATTTAACCGCTTTTATACGATCAACCAGAATGCAGTCTCCCCTTCTACCGGGCAATCTTTGACTGATTGCTCATTTGTTCAGGATAACAGCCGATTCTCAGTAGCGATATTTCTAAATGAAAACGCTGTTTATGAGAATTGCAGACTCTCCAGTAACCTGCGTATAGTGCTGGATCAGGTTCAAAAATCAAAGATTTATACTTACCTGTTTACATCAGGGCACCCCGTATGTGACCAGAACCAGACCCGCTCGATAGTAGATCTTGCCTTCGAGACATCGATGCACCTGTTAGATAAGTTCTATCAAATCCACAGTAAAAACCCTTTCCATTGTGTACAATCCCACAACTGGTACTCCACACCGGCGGCCATGCTTGCTGCCTCGGCCAGCAATCTCCCTTTCATTTCCGTTTGCCATTCCCTTGAATTAGAAAGAAAAAGCCGGCTTCCTGTCACTCAGTCTCAGCTTATCGAATCCTGGGAAAGAAAATCCATACTAAAAGCAGACATGGTCCTGGTTTCCAAAGAATCAACCCGCAAACTGGTAATCGATCATTATGGCAAACCGGAAGAAATGGTGGTTATTGTAGATGATCTCGCCAGACATTCAGCTCTTCCTCAAAACAATAATAAAGAGCTTCCATTCAATCTATCGAAGGATCAACCGATTCTTCTTTTCGCCGGAGAATTGACCTACAACTCCGGAGCCGATCTTATCATTGAATCGCTCCCTAACGTCTGTCGGGAATTTCCCTGTGTGTCTTTTGTTTTTGCCGGTGATGGGGAATTCAGAGCAGCTCTTGAAAAGAGAGCAGCGGTACTGGGGGTCAGCCAGAACTGCATCTTTACCGGCCATCTGGACCCCGATCAATTCAACCGATTATTTGAAGCCTGTCATGCCCTGCTTCTTCCATTGCGTCATAAATGCGATGAAGAATTGGCCAGACGAGCAATAGAATCCGGCCTTACGATTCTGACTACTCATCAGGCTGCAGTTGATGGTGTCAAGCATGGTTACAATGGGTTAATTGTCTATGACAACCCAGGATCGGTCTGCTGGGGAATCAAAGAGATTCTATCCAGACCGCAGAAAAACCACACTCGTATGCAGAGCAATTCTATAAAAAATATAGCTACCATGTATAGTACTATCTGGACTGATTTGTTGTTAGCAGGAAAGGAGGTTAAGACCAGGGAAATGACATTTTGAATTATACTGAACATGAATATCCGTTTGTCTGAAAATACAAGCTCTCTTATCTGCCATCTATCTCAAATGCTTCAGTGGGACTAACAGGGGCAGGAATCGGTATTGGACAGGGAAAGAATCAAAGCGATTAATTTGGTGCTAAATAATACAGTGGTATCCTTGTCCTGTTATTTTACATACAATCATACTTCCAAGGAGCTTATTTTATGCGCATTGCAATTTTGACGTGGGAATCACTTCACTCCATTTCAGTAGGTGGAGTTGCTGTACATACTACTGAGCTTGCTGCTGCACTGGAAAGAAAAGGTCATGAAGTTCATGTGTTTACCCGTATGCGTTGGGAGGGAGACTGGCAATATGACAAGATCCATGGAGTCCATTATCATCGGGTACCTTACAGAGGGTCGAATGATTTTATAGATGATATAAACCAGATGTGCCGTGCCTTTGTGGATTCGGTGTTTCACACCGAAAATTATATGGGTGCGCACTTTGATATTGTTCACGCGCATGACTGGATGTCATCCAATGCCATGGTGTGGATAAAACAGGGGAGGGGCAGAAAGGCAATTCTTACTATTCATTCAACCGAATATGGCAGGTGTGGCAACAATTTCTATGGTGGGCCTTCAGCGCGAATTATGGACCATGAACGTCATGGCACCTATAATGCAGACAAGGTTATCACCGTCTCCCAAATGTTAAAAAACGAACTTGCCTGGATCTATAACCTTCCGGATTGGAAAACCAGTGTAATACCTAATGGAATTTCCTTTGACCAGTTTAATGGTTTTGTCGATCCTGGATCTATCAAGGGAAGATATGGTATCGGTCCCATGGATCCAACTACCCTGTTTGTTGGAAGAATGACTTCACAGAAAGGGCCGGATTTACTTGTCGGTGCTATTCCTTATGTATTACGGTATTACCCCAATGCAAAATTCATCTTCTCAGGGAATGGAGACATGAGAGGACATGTAGAGAATCTTGCCAGAAGCCTGGGAGTTGCTTATGCCTGCCGTTTCTACGGCGTTTTCCCCAGAGGTGAACTTATCGATCTTTACAAGGCGTGCGACTGTGTTGCTGTTCCCAGCAGAAATGAACCTTTCGGTATTGTTGTACTGGAAGCCTGGGCATCGGGAAAACCAGTAATCGCGACTCATAACGGTACTGAATTTGTCTGGCATAATGTCAATGGGCTCAAGGTTTATCCCAATCCCGAATCCATTGCCTGGGGAATCGGTTCTCTATTTGCCAATTTTGAGCATGCACGATGGATGGGAAGCAAAGGAAGAGAAGCGGTGGAAAGCTCCTTCTCCTGGGATACTGTGGCTGATAATACATTGGGAGTATACCAGTCGTAAAGAATTTGAGATTTCGGATATAAGATTTTAGATTTGCGGAATTGGAATTGTAGATTAGTGAACTCCGAATTGATCTCACGGCAGAGATGATAAGACGCAGAGTAAGACAATGCCCTTTTTCTCCTTTTATATTGTGCATATTGTCTTTACATTATTATTCCTGTAATGTCCTCAAGGATTTGTCCTATCTTCGCGGCTTTGCGGCTCTGCGTGAGACATTCCGGTTTCTCAATATTTCGGATTGATCTCACGGTAGAGACGCTATAACGCAGAGTAAGATAATGCCTTTTTCTCCTTTTATATCGTGCATGCTGCCTTTACATTCTTATTCTTTTAATGTCCTCAAGGATTTGTCCTATCTCCGCGGCTTTGTGGCTCTGCGTAAGACATTCCAAGCAAATTCCGAATTACAATACCCAGGTTCTAAACAGGAATTAGAATAGGGAAATTCGAAATCCTAAATACGAAACAGGATAGAGACCTCCATTCCTGTTCTTTTGTTGTTTAGATTTTGAATGATTGGTTATTGGGATTTACTTAAGATTTGGTGCTTTGTGATTTGGAATTTTATTTGCATGCTCTACTTTATTTGCAACCTATTGTGTGTTTAATTAACGGACACTACTGATTTGTAATTTGGGATTTAAATGGAAAATAATCCTTTTCTGATTCAATTCAATGGTTATGATCCATCGAAGGAATCTCTCAGGGAGACTCTATGTACTCTGGGTAATGGATATTTTGCCACCAGGGGAGCGCATGAAAGCTGTCGGGCAGATTCGATTCATTACCCTGGAACTTACCTCGCCGGTGGATACAACCGGCTCAAAAGTGAGATAAAGGGTCAGGTTATCGAAAATGAAGATCTGGTTAACTGGCCCAATTGGCTTTTTATGACTTTCAGAATTGATGGTGGAAACTGGTTCTATCCTGACAGAGTGCATATACTCTCTTATTCACAGACTCTTGATTTGTCCAGTGGAGTTCTACACTGCTCCTGCCGATTCAGTGATTCTGAGGATCACATTACCAGCCTTAAAAGCAGCCGTCTTGTACATATGGATTTACCTCATCTGGCAGCTATTCAGTGGAAATTAACACCAGAGAACTGGTATGGAGAAATCACCATCCACAGTGCTCTTAATGGTGATGTCTCAAACTGCGGCGTAAAGCGTTATTGTGATCTCAATGGCAATCATCTGAAAATCATTGGCTACGGGTTACATTCTAATGATGGTTTATATCTGGAAGTAAGTACAACTCAATCGGAAATCCGGATGTCCCAGGCCATGCGAACCAGAATCTATAAAAACGACATACTATTGCAGGTTGAGCGTAAGTATGTGGAACAAAAAAACTACTGTGCACAGGAGATGACTTTTGAATGTGTGCCCGATGAAACCATTCTGGTCGAGAAAATTGCTTCGATTTACACTTCCAGAGACTTCGCGATTTCAGAGCCGGTATCTGCATCCTGTCAGGCTGTGGAACATGCCGGCACTTTCGCAGATTTACGTACTTCACAGGTTAATTCCTGGAAGAAACTCTGGGACCGTTTCGATGTGCAAGTATCAGGAAACGATCAGAGCCAGAAATTGATCCGCCTGCACATTTTTCATGTACTTCAGACCGCTTCTCACAACACTTATGACCTTGATGTTGGAGTCCCCTCAAGGGGATTACATGGAGAGGCCTACCGTGGTCATATCATGTGGGATGAATTGTTTGTTTTTCCGCTTTTAAATTTCAGAAATCCCCTGCTGACCAGAGAATTTCTCCTTTACCGATACCGTAGGCTCCCGCAAGCCCGTCTGGCTGCCAAAAATTCCGGATACAAGGGTGCAATGTTTCCATGGCAAAGCGGTAGTGATGGAAGGGAGGAGAGTCAACGGATCCATCTCAATCCATTTTCAGGTCATTGGATCCCGGATGAAACCTACCTTCAACGCCATATCAACGCCGGAATCGTTTATAGTATCTCGTTATTGCGGTGTAAATTCATTTCTACGCTCACGAAACATTTCTCTTCCTTACGGTAAACCCGATGATTTACCGGGTTTTGATACTATTTGTGCCCTGGGAAATCTGAAAAACCGTATCTATCTTGATCTTCTTAATAATGTGGGTGCAGAAGTTTATGAAGATGCATTGAAGATGCTGAGACTCTGGCGACTGGAGAAATTAAAAATTGCAGTTGTTTCTGCAAGTAAGAACTGTCGCCAGGTCCTCTCTTCTGTCGGAATTACTCACCTTTTCGATCTGATATTCGATGGTAATGATGCAGAGAAAAGCAATTTGCCAGGAAAACCTGCACCGGATATTTTCCAGAAGGCTTGCAGTGTTTTAAACATCTCCAATACCCGGGCGGTTGTAGTCGAAGACTCCAGTTCAGGGGTCAGGGCTGCTAAAAACGGTAACTTTTCGCTGGTAATCGGAGTTAGCAGAAATGGTTCCGGTTCTGCGCTTCATGAAAATGGTGCTGATCTTGTTCTTTCAAAACTAACCGATCTGGAGGTTCAACCTGTATCAAAAAAGCCCACTCTCTTGTCATCCGGATTATCTCAAATAGAGTTGATCTTTTCCCATATTTCACATCATAGATCAATCATTTTCCTGGATTATGACGGGACACTTACTCCCATAGTTTCCAGACCGGAACTGGCTATAATGGAAGAATCAATGAGGAGCGCACTCAATGAGCTTTCCAGTAAGATTCCTGTTGCTATAATCAGTGGAAGAGAGCTTGATGATGTCAGGAATCTGGTAAAGATACCGCATATTTATTATGCCGGCAATCACGGTTTCGAATTGAGTTACCCGGATGGCACAGTGACCATACCCGAAGATGTAGAAAAATATCCTCCTTTGTTAGACCAGATCCAGACTACTTTTCAGTCATTGCAAACCTCTTATCCCGGAGTAATTATAGAGAGGAAAAAATTCTCTTTAGCTGTTCATTATCGTTTGTTGAAAGATGAGGGGCAGATTAATTCCCTTAAAAAATCATTATCCGGTATGGTGTCTCAATTTACACAGTTCAAATTAACTTCGGGCAAGAAGGTATTTGAGCTCAGGCCATCGGTAGACTGGCATAAGGGAAAGGCGGTCCAGGTTATTACCAACCAGGTATACGGAAATATTCCTTGCAGTTATGCGTTATACATTGGCGATGACCTTACAGATGAAGATGCTTTCAGAGCTGTCAAAGGCTGGGGTACCGGGATATTGGTTGGAAGTGAGGTGCAATCGACTATTGCTGATTATTTGTTAAAAGATACAGATGAAGTAAGAATGTTTATTGAGCAATTGAACCCATTTTTCCCATATTGAAAAGACTTCTCCTCGAAGCAAGCTTGTCGAAGTGACAAACAACGAAGGATAGTCAAAGTAACGAAGAATGTGGCCCCGTCAAAGTGACTGTCGTCGAGGGCTTACCGGAACAACAAACAGGCTTGCCAGTGCGGGCCTAAATTAATCCCCTGTTTAATGGACAATTTGGGTTGAACGCCACCCGGCATCCACTCTCCTCGTAAGTCCTCCTTTGGAGGGAGTCAGAGAACGGATTCAGGGCGCACAAAAAAACCCCGATCACTCGGGGTTTTTCATGGCTCCATATTATAATGCTGCCGTATTTACATAAACCGAAACCTGCCTCCAGGTTTCTTTCTGAGAATTTCAAACTTATTTTTCGCTACCTACACCTATCTTTAATTTTACAGTCTTCCTTTCTTCGAGCTCCTTGCCATTTCCTTTTTCAAGAAACAGTGAGTAGTTAACTACAGCCAGGTAAGTTCCTCGATCGACCTTTTTACGTTTTTTATTATAGCCATCCCATTTTATCACAGTAGCGCTTTTTCCCTTATTGTAATCTCCAGTATCGCTATGTACTACGTTTCCTGTTCTGTCATAGATTGTAACCCAGGCAAAAGTTGAGCAAGATTCAACCATTTTTGCTTTTGGCTTCACTATTATTTGTACTGGATCTCTACCTGGAATGAAAGGCAAAGGACCGGCTTTAACATCGACGCTTGTGGGCACAGCAAGAACTTTCAAAGGTGCTAAACGATTAGCTGGATCTTTCTGATAATTATGATTCTCATCAGCAAAAATGCCACTCTCTCCGGTTCTCATACGTAATGAATCGTTATTTTTCGGGAAATTGAATTCATTTTTAATCAGAACTTCATCTGTAACTATAATTGAGTCTACGATGAAGCTGACTACATTGTTTCCTTCTTCCCTATAAATTTTAAGGTTCATTTTGTATTGACGGCCATTATGATAGAAACGGAAAAACTCTTTTTGATTCGATTCTATTTTTGTTTGTTCTGAGAAAGTTACCTTCAAAGTATCCTTGTTGACTCCCCCGTTATCGGAAACCGATCCCGGATGAATCCTTCCTTCAATAATTACTGGTGCAGCAGAATCATCAACACTTCCGTCCGATTTGGCCTTTTCATAGTTATCGTAAATGGCTTCCACGTTCATCATACCAGAGGTCTTGATTCTGTCTCTGAACAATCCGGTTACTTCGACTATAAGTATGGTACTGTCGGTCCCGTTATAGCTGAATTTTCCCTTTTCTTTGTCCAGAGTTGGTGTCGAATCACCATCCGCCCAGCTCAACTTTATTTTAGTAGAATCAGCTTTAACTTTTTTATTGAATGTAATAGTGACGAAATCAATCTTTCCATCACCATTATAATCCTTATAATAAGCGTTGTTAATACTGGGCTGAATTCCTTTAAGCCTGAGCTTTACCGGCTTGTTGTTTTTGTGTGCATGATTATTATTTGCATCGATAATGGGACCGCTACTTTCTATATAAAGGCTGTCACCCTCCTTTGGTGATTTATCACCCAGGCTTTTTATAACTACCTTAACACTGCCATCAGCTTGAGTAAGAGCCATTGTTACTTCGAGAGAGACTTTCTCTCCATTGTTATTAGTTCTAATAAGCTTCAGGCTTTTTCCCTCTATATTGTTCACCTTTTCAGTGAAAGTGATATAGATGGTATCATCCTTTGATTTGTCCAGTTTTTCCACCAGTACAGCGCTGCTGATAAGCGGTCCAACACTGTCAGCAATGTTAAATTTGGCTTCTATGAGCGGAGGTTCATCAAGCAAAGGATTTCTCCATAAGCTTATACCCAGAGTAGGCACGCTGTTTACTGTAACTAGAGGCACTGGGTTAAAAGGCTCTTTCAGGATTATTGTTAAGTGTTTCTTATTATTGGGATCCTGTTTTACATAAATAGAATCTTTACCTCTGGCCAAAATGATTTTTGGCTCAACCTGGCGGTTTGGCCAGTAAAGCTTGAAAGTATCCGGTATTTCAGTATAAGCCAGAGTATCATCATAATAAAGTTCCAAGCGGTTTACTTTTCCGTCACCTTCATCGGCAAAATAAGCTGCCTGCTTTATACTGGGGTTGCACTGAACAAAGTTGATTTTTCCCCTTTCCCCCGATAATACTGCAGGATTATCAATTGGGTAGACCCTTATACTGCCATTTGGAGGAGTCAGTCCGGTTGTTGATTTTATCCAGAGGGTAATCTGACCTTTCATCTTATTTACTTTAGTTATTCTTTCAGCACCAGGTTCATTGGT
>JAAYPC010000081.1 GCA_012519985.1 Fibrobacter sp. | reverse complement strand
GCATTCGTTTTTTCCAGCTCTTCTTTTGGAGAGAAAAACAGATTCTGATCGATATTTTCCCATTGCCGCCAGTCATCACTATGGTAATGAGCAGTTAATGCCTGGAAAAATGAGTCTCGCTCAAACCAGTTTACCGGGTTTTGGACCATTTGTTGTAAGAAAAGATCTACCTTTGGTTTGAGATCATTTTTAACCCTTTCACGATATCTTTTGTACATTGTAGAATGGAGATGATCAATTGCCATCCAGGCATTGTCCTTATTTACCCGGTGTCTGAAACCGGAACATTTTTCAGCCAGAAGCATGGCCTCATCGGGTGTAAAAAGCCAGGGGTATTGCCTGGATAACCTGGATAAAGAGAGGCTAAGGGGATTATTGCTGAAAATGGTGCTGTTATAAGGGGAGATATCTGACCTGGAGGTTTTACCCTGTGGGCCGAACTGTATGGTATTTATTCCAATGTTATGAGCAAACAGTAAAAAGTCGATTCCACCTTCACTATAGGGCGATCCCCATCCAATTTCTTCTTCAGGGAAACTGGGAAAGCTTTGGTCGAATATTCCAAGACTCAAATGCTTTATTTCCAGCATTGAAAGAGCGTCTTTAATCAGTTTGAGATTAGTATTTAAAGTGTTCATGCTCTTTTCATCACTTCTATGATTCGAAGGTCAACAATCACATTTTTTCCGGCAAGCTGATGATTGGCATCGATCTTAACGGTCTCCTGATTAATCTCCAGCACAGTAGCCATGATCGGATCATCATTTTCACCATCCAACTCTATCATCTGGCCAGCAACCAGTTTGGAAGCATGGGGAATACATGATTTATCGATTTCCTGAATCAGATTGTCCTGATAGGGACCAAAAGCATCCTGAGATTCGATAAATAAGGTTTGCTGGCCACCTTCCTGCATTCCCAGGATAGCTTTTTCGATTCCGTATATGACATCTCCCTGACCAACAACTATTTCTACCGGATCGGAATCCAGAGTAGTTCCAACCACAGTACCGTTTTCCAGCCGTAAAGTGAAATCTATCAGGACCGTATCTCCTTTTTTTACAACTGTTCGTGTCATGTGCTCTCCCCTGTAATGAAATTGGATGGTGTTATTTTTTTGAGAAAAGCAAAATCATGGCCATAGCAGGGTTTAGGTTCGATAGCCCCCTAATCTCCCGAACTGAGCCCCCTAAATCCCCCAAAGGGGGACTTAAGAACGCCTAAAGCGACATTTATAACCCTAAGGTCAAGTTCACAGTTACATTATGCGATCTTAAAGTCTCCCGATGTACGGGAATTTAGGGGGCTCAGATTCATATCCTTTCCGGTTTTCCGGTCTGACGGTTCCAATGATATGATTACAATATAACAGGAGCTTCAATGCGCAAAACCGCATAGGGAAGTATGTCAAAGATGTGGAAGGGGCCGTTTGAGTTTCGTTGCTCTCCTTTTTTACATCTCCAGAGTAATGGAAACAAGGTCGCTTGTTCAAGAGAGTTCTCATCAAGTGATACAAATGTTACAGACTCAGGGAGATCAAAGATGGTGACCTGCTGAATGGTATCGGTGAGATTGGCAACCAGGAGCATCATCGAGTTCTCAGACCATAATGCCACGCTGGCAATCCGGTTCGGATCACTGCAACTGCAAACTCTGGCCAGTGAACCTCTCATCTCACCTATAGAGGCCAAAATATGATAAAGCGGATATACAGCTTCTTTTTGCGATGGAATAAGCCCGGCAGGTCCGATTGACTCGAAAAAAGTAACACTTGCAGCTTTTGTTGCTATGCAGTGCATAAGAGCTCCCAATAACCATGATGCAGCAAAAAGTCCCTGCTGCCTTGGGTCTGCACCACCGAATTTATGGGGCCTGAAACGGTTTCTGGGACGCAAACTTAATGTAGATATGGCTGGCAGAGCTCTTCCCTGAAAAAGGGCTGCAGTCCGTAGCGTTTCTGCAATTCCGGGGAGATTGCTCATAATAGCATCGTTGTCGAATGTGTGTACCTGCGGTGTGGCTGAATAGCACAACAGGTCAAGCAGTTCAGTATTTGGATGATTACGGTTTATTTCTACAAAATAGGAATCGGTACCACTGCCTATTAGAGCCAGGGGACTGTATGAGCGAAGAGCAGGTGATACATGGGAAATTGTCTCAGCAGAGGTAACAGCCTGATCTTTTCGGTAAATCAGAAAAGTACTCACCGGAATTTGTGTCGCACGAAGCACTTTAGTGATCAGTTGAATTTCTGCCTCATAATCGGCTGTAAAATAGATTGCCAGTTCGGAAGGTAAACCCAGATGCAAACAGTGGCTGGCGCAGGTTTCCATTTCGGAGATTATGGAATTACTGTCTGCTTCGATATCAATGCGAAGATGAGTCAATGAGAGTCGCTCGATCATCTCTACTGCAAAAGGAGTCAGTTGCTCTTTGGATGCGTGGCTGATCCCGATCCGTGGAAGGGTACGACGGTTTTGAGCAGTGGCCGGTATTTTTATTTCGATCGGCTTGGGAGCGGCATTTCTTAATGGCTTAAACGTTTCTACTTTCAGGGTTACTGATTGCTGAATGATACTTCCCAGGGCAATGGTTACCGGTAATGGCTCAGAGAGAGGTGTTGAATAGGTCTTAAATGATGCATCTGTCCAGTTGCGCTGGTCTTCCATTTCAAATGTATCACCTTCAAAGAGTATGGAAACAGAGCCGTAAGAAGATACCTTATAACCAAGTTGACGAATGTTTTTAAATGGCTGAAACGGGCTGATGAATACCGGAAAAGTTTCCTCCTTTACTTCGCCATCAACAGTTTCGATTGTACACGCCCTTCCTGCACACAACTCCAGCGGGTGAAGTACACAAAAACCAATCCGGTTGCGCTTGAAGGTGGAAAGGGCTTCCCCATGCATCGAGTAGCTGATTGTTCCATCTTTCTCACCACGGAGTTCTCCCCGCCAGAGAAAGTTAATATCCTTTTCACGATGCAGAGCCTTGAAAGTGATTCGAAAAGAGGAGGAATCATTTTCCATAAGTACGGGGGTGATCTGTGGATGAATGGTGTTCCAGAACTCATCCCTTAAAGCCATATAAATCCGTTGTACAATTTCAAACTCTCCCAATTGAATGGAACTGATGATTCCATTCTGGTATAAAAGAGTTAATGGCCCGGCAGCAAGCTTAATCCAGCGGGAACCGCTATAATTTTCATCTCCGTAATAAGCTGTGTTGGTATTCATAATACTCCCGCCTGGATTGGAAAAATCCTTACTCAGTAGCATTGAAGGACAAAATAGTTTTCAACAAGACTGAATAGCTGTCTTTTGATTTTTCCAATGAGTGTATAGCCTGGCCGGAAAGGGAGGGAGAATGCAGAATTAAAACGCAAAAACATCCGGTTTAGAAGATGTTTCTGCCAATAGTCAGAACCTGCTTTTCATCTCTTTACCAATGATTTCGTGCAGGGTGATATCGAAAATCAATACAGCATTGGGAGGAATCGCCGGAGGTGCCCCGGAAGGACCATAGGCCAGATCTGGTGGAAGAAAGAAGCGATACTTGCTTCCTACATTCATCAATTGAATTCCTTCAGATAGACCTGGGATCACGCGCCCAAGATCCAAAGAGACCGGATTTCCAGCCATAGTACTGTCAAAAACGGTACTGTCAAGCAGCATACCTTTATAATCTACTCTGACAGAATCGGTCTGGGAAGGTCTGTCCCCTTTGCCTTTGTTGATTATCACATATTGAAGACCGCTGGGAGTGGTCTTCACATTAGGCTTCTTTTTGTTGGCAGCCAGAAAGGATTCACTTTTTTTGAGATTTTCTTCTGCCAGTTGTGCCTGTTTTCTGGATAGCTTTTCCTGAACCTCCATAGAAAATTTTCGCCTGATCGAATCGGCTCTTACCGAGTCAATCAGAGAAGGAGTTCCTTCAAGCGCCTGTTCTACTCCCAGCGAAAAAGGGGAGATAGCTACAGTGGTTTCCAGCTCTTTTAACTGTGCGCCAACATCTCGACCGATTATGTAACTGAGACTGTCCTGATAATTACGCAAGTCAATTTTTTTCGATTTGCTCTGACTTTGGATGCTTCCGTAAACTGTCAAAATAAAAGTAACCAGCATAATTTTATGCACTTTTAGCCCCCCATCCCAAGACCGGTTGTTTTTTTACCATGCTTTTACAACCTGCAATGATCGGGCCATTAAATTACTGAAATCATTCGGATTCCGATCCTTTAAACGCATGTGAATTGCTGGACAGATGGCTGGCGGTGATTATACAATAAGTATATCCCCGTTTATTTTTTTTACCTGCAGTTTGGGAAGCTAATTTGCAGGGTTAAATTGAAGGTGGTTATTATGGGTGGTAATATAGTGATCGTCGATGATTTCCCGCTGACACTTCAATTCATCGAACACCATCTTCAACTGGCAGGATACTGTAATCTCTGCACCTTTGAGAATCCTCTGGATCTTATCGATTATATGCAGAATGGAAATAAACCTAAAATAATAATTACTGATTTTCAAATGCCCCATTTAAACGGTATTGAACTTGTTAATCGAATAAAAGACACTTTCGGCTGCTTTCCATCCATTATAACCACCGCAGATTGCTCATCGTTAGGGATGGGATCAACCCAATACCCGGTACTTCAAAAAGGTACTCCCGGTTTTATAACGGAACTGCTGGTTCTGATCAGAAAAATGACCTCTTCATGCCATTCCATTACATGTCTTTCATAGAAACTCATCACTTCTCTATCGTAACCTCACAGTCAGGTTGAATATTAATAATCTTGCTCCGCATTCGATCAACGCTGACTCTATAGCAGGATTCATCTTTGGAGGAAAAGACCCTGAAATAAACAAAATGAGCTTCTTCTCTTACAATTGATGCAGTTTTGAAAACATCATTACCACCACCATATTTATTATCTACTATGGTAATAAGATCTGAATAATCTTGCTGGTCGATTTTTTCCATATCTACTGGAATAAATTCGAAGCTTTGAATTACCAAGGTATCCTTAGGGCTGCAAGCTATCACTACCAGTGCTAATGCTAAGTAGAGAATTAAATTTTTTTTCATTGTGTGACTCCCTGGTTAAATGTTTTATTTAAAGCTTGATTCCTGGTATTCTCAAGATAAATAATGTATTAACCTGATTGCCGATGATTCTTTTGCGTGATTCGTATAAAGCTCTTAGGCTCAGAACAATTTAAACCAATTATGAGTTATTATGATTCCATTATTCAGCCATTATCCGCTTCTTGCTGTCTCTCTTAATTATTACAAAATAGGAAATTTACCAACACCTTTGCAAAAACTTGAAAAGTTAGGCAGAAATTTTTCCCGTGATGATTTGTTTATCAAAAGAGACGATTTGAGCTCGGAGCTCTATGGGGGCAACAAAATCAGAAAGCTTGAGTTTATATTTGGTGAAGTCATAGCATCTGGTTTCAAACAGGTCTTAACCTCAGGAGCAGCAGGTTCCAATCATGCTCTTGCAGTTGCTTTGCATGGGGCACAAGCCGGTTTAAAAGTGACTTTAATGCTCTTTGATCAACCATATAATGCTGAAATCAGTAAAAATCTGCAGGCCGATTACGCAAGTGGCGCTCAGATGTACCTGGACAGCACTTATGAATCTCATTTGGTTTCGATGAACAGGGTAATAAATGAAATAGGGGCAGACCAGATTTATGTGATTCCCCCCGGTGGTTCATCGCTTTTGGGTGTATGTGGTTATATAAATGCTGCTTTTGAGCTTAAAGAACAGATTCAAAGAGAAGTGATTCCAGAGCCTGAGGCAATTTATGTGGCATTGGGGACCATGGGTACTGCTGTGGGATTAATTCTGGGACTAAAAGCGGCCGGATTAAAAAGCAGAGTCGTAGCTGTGCAGATAGCTCCTTTCTTTGTTTCTGATCATGATAAATTTATGGCTCTTTTTGAATCTACCAACAGAATGCTGCACGATAAAGATCCCTCATTTCCAATAATCAAACTGACCCATGATGATTTTGTAATCGATTCCAATTTTTTAGGAATGGGTTATGGCCATATTACAACTGAATCCAGTAACGCGATACAGTGCTTGAAGAATACAGAAGACATCAAACTGGACGGGGTTTATACCGGTAAAGCGTTTGCATCATTTCTACAGGCTGCCGGAAATGATAAACACAATGGTCCTCTGCTATTCTGGAACACCAAAAATTCAGTTCCTTTGCCTGCTCCCAAAAAAGGTTTTAATTATAGAGAGTTACCAGAGGGCTTTCATAAGTATTTCAAAATGTGATTCAATAGGTGACCCAGCCACCATAGTCCCCAAATTCTCCAGCCCCTTAAATCCCCCGATGGTGGACTTTAGGATCTCATGATGTAACTGTGAACTTGATCCTATCGTTTTATAAAATGTTGCTTTGGACGCTCTCAAGTCCCCCTTTGGGGGATTTAGGGGGCTTATGGGATTTAGGGGGCAATGGGAGCAATGTGCCTTATGGGACACTATGGCATTACCCGCCTTGCTTCTCAGTCTCAAACAAGACTCTTTTAAGAAGGCTGCTAAGCTCTTCGATATTGTAAGGTTTGGAAATCGCAGCACAAAAACCGAAAGAAAGGAAATTAAGCATAACCGGGTCATTGGGATAACCACTGGAGACGATGGCTTTTGTTTGTGGGTCCAATTTACGTAAATCCTCAATGATCTCTTGAGCTCCTTTACCCCCAGGAATAGTCAAATCGAGAATGGCTGCATCAAAAGGAGCCTCATTCTCTATTGCAGCACTGTATAAACGCAAAGCCTGCTCTCCTTCGCTGGCCATAAAAACCTTATATCCCAAATGCGATAAAAGCCGTTCAGTGCTCCGGCGAATTATATCATCATCATCTAATACCAGGATTTTACCCTTTCCCTGCCGCGTCTCCACATTGGAAACCGAATCGTCAATAAGAACGGTTTCGGATGCAGGCAAATAGATATTAAAGGTAGAACCTTTATTGAGCTCAGATTGTACGGTGATATACCCATTATGTTTGAGAACTATTGAATATGCAGAACTTAACCCCAGGCCGTTTCCCTGCTGACGGGTGGTGAAATAGGGATCAAAAATGCGGTGAATATTTTCATGTGGAATCCCGGTGCCATCATCAGAAACACTAATACAAACGTACTTACCTGGTTTTAAAGGAATATTTGCATTTTTCTGAAATTCCACATTTTGTGCCCTGACGGTAATCGTGCCCCCATGAGGCATCGATTGATCAGCATTGACTATGATGTTGTTTAGCACCTGATCGATCTGTCCACGATCTATTTCCACCATATACAACTGTTCATCCAGATTTAATCGGTAATCGCATTTTGAACCGCTTAAATAGAATCCAACCGATTCTTCTATCAGTTCTTTCAAAGAAGAAACTTCCCGGTTAGGGGTTGTGCTGTCTTTGGCAAATGATAAAAGCTGTTTGGTAAGGCTTGAAGCTCTGAAGGCCGCTTTTTCTGCATTAGTGATTAAATTATAAGTCTCACTGTTAATAGGCAAAGCGGTTTTAGCCATGAAAAGGTTGGTAATTATTCCTGTGAGCAGATTATTGAAATCATGAGCCAGGCCGCTGGCAAGCAGACTGACCGATTCAAGTTTTCTGGACTTAAACAACTCCTCCTCAAGGATCTCTTTTTCGGTGATATCTCTGAAAACAATCACATATCCCAGTGTTTTGCCATTGCAATCAAGGATAGCAGAACGGTTTTCAGACAACACATGATTAACTCCGGATAGTGAGACCAGTTCCACTCTGCGACTATCAATTTCAGATACTGAATCTGGAAAATAGTAGGAAGCATTATGCTGCTCCAGATGTTTAATAGGAAACACCTCTGTCAGTTTCTTTCCTTCTGCATCCTCCTGTTTCCATCCGGTGATCGCTTCTGCTGCTTTATTGAGGAAAACGATATGTTCATGCTCATTAACAGTGATAACTCCATCTCCAATAGAGCGTAATGTTACCGATAAATACTCTTTTTGAGCCGCCAGATCATTTTCGGCCAAAATCCGCTCCTGTATTTCGAACTGAAGCTGTGCGTTTCGCTGCTCCAGCTCCAGCGTCCGTTCTTCCACCCGATGTTCCAGCTCATCACGGGCCTGCTGAAGAATCTGCATATTCTGCTGTTGCTCAGAAATATCCCTGCCGAAAAAAACTATCCCCCTCAATTTGTTATTCTTATAACGCAGAATCGACCAGGATAGAGAAATGGGAATTGTCGAACCATCTTTTCTTATAAATTCGGTTTGTACATCATTAACCGAGCCACCTTTTAATAACTGCTTTACTGTGGTATCTGTGTTTGCTATAAAAGCAATAAACTTATCAGGATGCTTTCCAAGGAGCTCGGCTTCTGTGTATTGAAGCATGGAAAGAAGTGCTCTGTTTACAATCACAATTTCGTCTTTGATATTGACAACCACCAGAGCATCGGACATGGAACTGATGATTACCTCTGCAGCATCGGATGGATTAAGATTGAAAAGATTGTGTCTCCTGATCGCATAAGTAACGAATATTGCCATACAGGAGATAGCTACTTTGGTAAAATCAGGTGTTTTTATGAAGTGAATTGGAAGTACATGTTCACCAACTATTCCAATTAACGATGCTACTGCACATCCGCTCAAGATGATTAACGACTGGGAGCGAACCGATTCGGTTTTGGCAGTAAAATGGAAGTAAGCCAGCAAGGCAACGCATAGAACCGAAACAACTATACCCCAGGATCCTATTAGGGATGCCAGAATGGATGGCTCAACATTTTGGCTCCAGCCCCAGTGACTCCATTCTACCGAACTTTTCAGTAAATAATAATTAAACAGCGCAAATACCACTGCAGTCAAATACGTAATGTAGAGAAAATATCTGAACAGTCGTTTTTTCAGTAGTGTTGTATAATCAAGTACAAAATGTACCAGAAATGCAATGCAAATGGTCCAGATTGCCCCAAAGCCAAGCCAGAATGCAGCTTTTCCGGCACTTTCCGATTGGCTGGCCAAAAACTCGGTAATCGACCAGAATGAAGCCGAGAGGCAGAATAGACCAAAAATACGGTTTGAGGTCTTTTCGGTGCTGTACTTAAGGACAATTATGGCTAATCCAAAACAGAGAGTGGCTGCAAAGATAGAAAAAAAAGAAAATATTAGCATCGTCAGGTGTTTTCCCTTTACAATTTAAACTATGCAGCTAAGGAAAGACATTACCAGAAGTACCATCTTATTCCTATTAAGATATCATAACAAAGGAAGTTTTTCAATTAATTTATAATCCTGAAAACCGCAGTAGATTTACACGGAAAAAAATTAACCTGTTTAGGGGTTCATTGATACTGTGTTTCTATAAACCCGGGCCTTTTGTCCTCGCCACCAGGCACTGTTTTCAGGATTCTGCAACACCGGCCAGGTTTTTAACATGGCCGATACACTACATTCTTTGATATATTATATATTCAACTTATTTTAGTAGATCAAAAAATCCAATGGCCAACTAAATTTAATATAGCAGAATTTTCACCTCAGAGATTAAAAGATATATCTAAAATGCAAAAAGATCAGGCTCTAATAATAATCCCTACCTATAATGAACGGGAAAACATTGTTTTAATAATACCGGAAATAAAAAAAGTGCTTCCCCAGGTTCATATACTTGTCGTTGATGATTCCTCACCAGATGGAACCGCACAGTCTGTCCGGGAAATGGCTTCTACCATAAGCGATGTATATCTGTTGGAACGTCCTCAAAAAAATGGATTAGGGAGAGCTTATATTAGCGGTTTCCAGTGGGCATTGCAACGCTCCTATCAGTTCATATTTGAAATGGATGCGGACTTTTCTCATGATCCCAAATATCTTCCCGATTTTCTCAATGCCATAAAGGAAAATGATCTGGTAATCGGGTCGCGCTACATTTCTGGAGTAAATGTGATTAACTGGCCTATGTCCAGACTGCTCTTAAGCTACTGCGGCAATAAATTCGCCAGCATACTGACCGGAATCTCAGTAAAGGACTGCACCGGTGGATTCAAGTGCTTCCGCAGAGAGCTTCTGGAAAAACTTGATATGGAAAAAATATCCTCATCCGGATACTCCTTCCAGGTGGAAATAAATTACTATGCATGGAAAATGGGATTCAGAATAGCTGAAATACCGATTGTTTTTACCGACAGAAAATTTGGTGACTCGAAGATGTCCACCAAGATTATTCGTGAAGCCTTTCTGCTGATCTGGAAACTTCGTTTGGCATCACTTTTCAAGAGGAATTATTAACAGTGCCAGTTATATCTGACAAACTGATATCTATAGTGATTGTTAATTACAAGGTCCCTGGCTGTCTACGCGATGCCATCAGGTCTGTACAG
>JAAYPC010000080.1 GCA_012519985.1 Fibrobacter sp. | reverse complement strand
CCCCCTCCTCCCACAATCAGCACATCCAAATCCTTTACTATCAACTCGGATTCCCTGCGGCTTAATGACCTGACTGGTACACTCTTTTCAACTTTATGTCTTCTATATGTATCTGCTGGATCACGGCTGAATACAACAATCTCTGCCTTAATTGAGCATCTAATTTGCGCCAGAATAGACTGAAGTATAGCCTCATCCCCCATATTCATTCCACCATAGGAGCCGGTTATACCGATTTTGACTGGTTTATCGTTTTCAATCATAAGTGCACTCCATGTCCACATTGATATTTTTACAGAGATAACCTATGAAAGGAAAAAGAATTAGCCACCAATTATTGTACCAGAGAAAGACTTGGTCTTCAGAAATTAATCGATCAAAAAGAAGCTACAATGTAATGATATAATACTCAGAAAACCGATTTAGATCGCCAATCCATCAGTTCAGGCAAAAGCCGATTCGATTGTGCAAACTCAACCAGTGACATAGAAGCGGATTTAAGCATATCGGGAGTAATTTTCTTTAACTTTTGATCTATAGCATTGCGCAACAGATAAGGACCAGACAAGGCAGCCTCAATGCTTTCACTTTGAATTGAATCATAAGGAATAATAAAAGCATCAGGTCTGACTTTTGCCAATTTCGAAATATGATCGCTTAAATTATGGCTTAGTAACATCAGAACCGGATTACTGGGCAACTCCATTGCAATTCGCTTGATATGTTCATATTGGAAATCAAAAACCATTACGATATCAGAAAAGTGTGATGCATACGCAGCATATTCAAAACCGCCCTTTCTGCAGGAAACCACCAGTGATGGATCTGCACCAATCAGAAATAACTGCTCCAGTACCGCTCTCTTCAATTCATTACAACCCAGACACAAAAACCGCATTTCATTGAGCAACTTATTCTTGTCTTTGGATATATTGAGGATCGTTGCACCTATAGCAACCGCAACTCCGGTGACCTCCAGAATAACTGGAATTGTCAACTCTTGTTTTACCATATTCAGAAGCTGATAACACCCAGGAGCCTTAATACCTGCAATCAGTACTGCCCCGAAATCCTGCTGAAGAGACACGATGCTGTTTTTTATTTCCAGAAGATTCCGGGTGTTCAATTCTATTCCAAAGATATCCAGACCTGCTGATTTATATACTTCAGCAATAGCTTCCATATAAGTTTTGACAGAATACTCCATTGTATCAATAGCTGTCCCATTTGTAACTACAGCTATTTTATTATTATTACTTTCAAATCTATATGCATTTTCTGAATGATTCATAATAGCCTCATATTGTAAAGCAACTTCATACAGGCAGTTGATATTATCTTCTATCTGGTCAAAGACAAAAATTACTGGTTTTTGGAAGTCCCTTCAATATACCATTCTCCTTGACGACCACCACATTTCCAATTCCCTGCAAGAACAATGATTCTATCATGCTTCCAAAGTTCAAAATCCACTCTGTTATCATCATCTGTTCCCATAGTACCCGAAAACAGCACACCATCAGAGGACTTGAGGCTATAGTATTCTTCATCTCCATCTCTGTATTTGACTCTCATTTTTGCCTGCTGACTACCCAAATACAGTTCTGGAACATTGCAGTAGAAGCGCCTTCCATTAAAAGTCGTGTAAAAAGATTTATTTACTTCTACCCATCCATAATAATGATTTGTTGCAGCCATCTTTTTATGCTCCTTTAAAAACAGCAGATACTTGGATCCGCTAATCTTCTTTTACCTGTGATTCGCAGCTATTCTTTGCTTTCGGTAAAGATCTCCTTTTTAATGCATCTTTTTCAAGAAGAAGAAATGCCATGAAGTTTTCTTCAAAAGTTCTGATAGGTCCTCTCATTCCAGCATGTCGCCTTGATAAGGCCTGTTTTCTTCGATGATTAAAAAAACGATATAACTCGAGTGGGTCCCCTGAAGAATCAAAAAAGAAAAGCCTGTCATTACCAATAATCTTTTTCACTTCATCTCTATCGATGCAGGTTTTTCCAGAACTGGCCATAGTTTTTTTTATGTCACACAATTCTTCGTAATTGAGCCCAAAAAGGAATTCTTCCAATGCTGAAGCCTCATCTGGTACATCAGAGGAATGCATTATATACTTCAAACAGACATCATCAGCCTGTTTACATAGAGCGATGTATTCATGAGTACCCATAAGAGTGCCAAAGATGGGAACTGAAGATTGTCTTATCAGCCACATCTTTCTAAGTTCCGGATTAAATGATATCGAATCTGCAGAAATCCGTCTTTCCCATATCTCTGCAAGTGCCTTTGCAGCGACAGGTTTCGCAGCTTTGAATACGTTATCACTGAGCAGATCCAACAGAACATCTTCTGTCATAATGGATAGCATTCTGTTCATGACAAATGACAATGGATCTTCTCCGCCAAGAATATCAATGTTCTTGGGCAACAAAACTGAAATTCGCTTTAACATATAAAAGATGTTTATTTTACCTATTTCGTAGCTTCTGCCCAGAATAGCCTTAGTAGGTAATACGAAAACATCCTCCTCTCTGTACCTGTCACTTAATGCAGAAACCAGAGTCTCCAGATTTCTTTCTGTACCTCCCAGACGGTTTGAATCCAGTATTGAGGGATACAGGGCAAGGGCGTTTGCCTGGTGCTCAAGTGCCACAAGGTTTTCATCCAGTTTTTTATACAAATCAACCATTCCTGACTGGGCAAGTTTTTCACAAGCTGCATTCAGAAAAGATGTCTCCTCTGGAGTCCACATTTCTTTTTTTACCATTTAGACCACCCTTCTTGTTATTACGCCGCAGGCGGTAATTCTGGAAAATCCGGATTATGATCAGAAATCAATATTTTAGATGTAGCATGAATACACAATTCACCTTCATGGCCACCTTTTTTCCAATTACCATATAAGAGAATATTCAAATCGTTAAAGAAACATCTGAGATGAAACGAATAGGGAGTAACACTCTGATTGACATTACTGTAATAATTAAATCCATCATCGGATACTAAATTACATTTAATTTCATTACCATTAGCAGACCTGATATGCAGCTCAAATGATTTTTTTGTGAATTGTATTACATCCACATCAATGTACTGCCGCAATCCGTCACTGGTCAACCATAAAGCTTTTGTCGTCTGAAGTGAGTACATCCTGTTCAGTCCTTCTTACTTTTCTAAAGGTTTTTTGAGCCATACGTGCAATTACCATGCCAGATGTAGCAAATGGCTTTTTTTAAGTTAAAATTGCTCAAAGAGAACAATCTCAAATTTGCAGATATAAACAATTGTTAAAGAAAGGGAGTGATTTTGTTAAACTTTGTTGATAAGCAGATCAGAAATAGCTATTCAATTGACTTTTTTTTCGACTGGTACTTCAGACGCCTGCTAAGTGCTTGTGGTGAAATACCCAGAAGCTTAGCTGCCGCGTTCTGATTACCATTAGATCTATTCAGAGCCTCATTTATCAAAGCGTGTACTGCTTCCTGAATCGTAGGTAAATGAGAGCCGAAATGCAGTTTTTTACTGCTTGATTCGGAGATACTTTCCAGGTGAACCAGAGTATCATCACCGATCCCAAACCTCTCTTTGATCAATTGTACTGAAAACTGTCCGGTTTCCTGCATACTTACGACATCAAAAATTATTGCTCTCAACTCTCTGACATTTCCAGGAAAGCTATAATTTCTGAATAAATAAAGAACTTCACTGGGTATCAGCATCTTTTTTTTACTCAGTATTTTTGAAGCCTCATCAAGAAAATGTTCCACCAGCAATTCAATATCACCCATCCGCTCCCTGAGTGGCGGTAAAGCAATGTGATGAGTTCTTAACCGGTGAAACAAGTCACTGCGGAATTCCGATGAGGTTTTCAACTGATCTACGCTTTTGTTTGTAGCGACTATCAATCGTATATCGGCAAGTTTTGCCACATCTGATCCAAGCGGCAGATAATCCCGGTTTTGAAGAACTCTAAGGAGTTTTATTTGTGATTCTTTACGTATCTCACCGATTTCATCAAGAAATAACGTTCCCCCTGCAGCACGTTCAATAAGTCCGGGCCTTGGAGAATCTGCGCCAGTAAAAGCACCTTTAACATGTCCGAATAATGTATCTGAAAATGCATTCTCGTCTATCCCGCCTACATTAACCGGGACAAAGGGTCCTTTTCTGCCGCTAAGATCATGGATAGCCTGAGCAAACAGCTCCTTGCCAACACCGGTTTCACCGGTAATAAGAACCGGAAAAGGAGTCGACGATATCGCCTCAGCATATAAAAACAAAGAACGCATCCGGTTGTCTTTAGTCACTATCTTTTTGAACGCATCAGGCCTTTTTAACTCATTTCCCAGCAAATATCCCTTGAGAGCCTCATTCTCTCCATGAAGCTCTCTGTTGGAAATTGCATTTCTGAGGACAGCAAGCATTTTATCGTTATCAAAAGGCTTTACAAGGTAATCCATTGCCCCTTTTTTAATACAATCAACCGCTATCTCGGCTTTGTCAACAGCAGTTACCATAACTACCGGTGTTTCGGGACACAACTCCATAATTTCATCCAGCAATTGAGGACCATGTATGTCCGGCAGGTTAACATCCAATACAATAACTGAAAAGGCCATGGTGGAAATGTATTCTTTGGCTTTCATCCCAGTCATGCAGGTTATAACATTACTGATACCGTTTGCTCTTAAGGATAAGCTGATAGAATAGAGGAACTGCTCTTCATCATCGATTATAAAAACTGGCTTGGTGGGAAATTTATTTCGCATTATTCACCGCAATCCTTTGCATTTTCGCAGGGTAGAATAAATTCGACTCTTGTTCCTTTATTTAAAACTGAATGTATTAAAATCTTTCCGCCGTGCTTGATGGCGATATCGTTTGAAATTGATAAACCTAATCCGGTGCTGAACTTATCCTTTTTGGTGGTAAAAAATGGATCCATCAGGTGAGGGATATCATGCTGATGAATCCCTGTCCCTTCATCCTCAACTGTTATTTTTACCAATTGATTATCCTGGTCCAGTGAAGTGGTTATCCTCACCATTTCCTTACTCGATGTTAAAGCCTGACAGGCATTGGTGATGAGATTTATAACCACCTGCTGTATTTGATTCGAATCACCTTTTATAAACAGATCCTGCTGTGATAATAAAACGCAAAAGTTTTCTGTACAGGAATCAATAAAGTTTCTGGAGAAAGCAATAGCTTTAGTTACCGCATCATTAACCTTGAAAATTTCATCTGATATCGAACGACCTTTAGCAATAAAGCTCCGAAGATTGGAGCTGATTTTATGTATCCGCTCACTTCCCTCTGCTATTCCATCCAAAAGCCTGACAACTTCCTGTCTTGCTTCAGTGAAGGGTAAACCGGCTACAGAAAAATCACCATTTTCCTTATAATACATATCAAGAACCGGCAGTACATCCTTCCAGATTCTGGAAAGCATTTTTGTGTTGATGGCTATAAAATTGTTGGGATTTCCAATCTCATGCATTATTTCAGAACTCAGAACACCAATTGATAGCAGTTTATCAGCATGCAGCAATTGTTCACGATTGCGACGAAGCTCAGCTTCATCGCGTTTTTGCTCAATCAGACGTTCGATTTCTTTTGAAGCAACCTTCAGAAGCTCTTGCTCTTCGCACAATAAAGCCATTTCCTCCTTAATGGCATCATTATGATAATAGCCTACTTCCAATATACCTGTTTCCTCACCTATTTTAAGCTCTGTCGAAAATAAGCTGGAAGATTTAGTAAAATTGGGAGTATATACATCAAATTCACCTATCACAATTCTGGCATAGGAACACTCCGGCCATCTGAGCGATGAAGTCAGTGCATTAACTATGTGCTGTAAAACTCCTTCCAGGGTCATTTCTTTATTATGAGGAAAGCTAAGGATTTTATAAAGGCAATTCAGCTCCTTAACCCGTTCCTGAAGATTATGCAATAAACGCCGTTGTTCATTCTGGGCACTTACCCGTTCTGAAATATCAACAAATGAGAACATTTGCAGTAGTGGCATCGAATCTGCGTCAACTAACATGGTAGTAGATACCTGAGTAGGAAACACCCTGCCATCCTTACGGTATGCTAAAAGCTCTCCTATCCAGCCTCCTTTATCGTAGATTTTACGCCTGACCTGCCTGTCCATACGCTTTGTCTGCCAGAATATGGAGGCACTCTTCCCTATAACTTCATCACTGCTGGTATACCCCCAGATACTCAGGAATGCACTGTTTGCATAGACCAGATGTTCCTTTTCACAATCAACAAAGGCTATCGGAGAAATTGAAGAAGAAAGGGCAGCTTTTGCTATTGATGATGTTTCAAAGAACGAAGCAGATATCGTTGACTGCTGCCGATTTTCTTTTTCAGATCTGATCTTTTTCATTTCCTGTGCTTCACATCGCTTTTCAGTTCATTTGATTAGTAAATGCATATAATTCGATAATATAGCTTTTTACCTGTATTCTCATCGTTATCTGAGGCTCTGCTTTCCGTGCTGAATACATAATATCATCAGCAAATTTCTCATTCAACATATCAATCCGAAAAGAGCACAGCTTGGAAGATGAAGCTGCTTTCCGATTATAGTAATTAACCAATTCTGCAGAGTAACCGGGTTGTTTCAACCGGAAATTCCCCTCGGATTGATCTTTTGTCGTCACGATAAGATATCCTTCGACAGCACCAGATACTTTAAATGCCATACTTAAGGGGTTGTAAACTTCCGTTTCATCTGAATTTTTGCCTTGAGCACTAATGAAAGATTCAAATATTCCAAGAAAAGCAGCAATAAAATTGCTGATCTCTTTTACCAGTTGCTTGTCAATCATCAGAAATCAATATCCCTTGAAATGTTTTACTTTGCACAAATTGTCGATCAGCTCTTTTGGTTTAAAATACTATTCGACTTCAATGCTCAGTTATTGTACACACATCGGACCTAATCCATCAACATTTGGCAGATCACCCCATCAACATTTGTTTATTTAGAAACCTCTTTTGATACATCCTCAGAGGGTTGAGTCACTGAAGCAATCCTGAGGTTTCTTGTTCCACCAGGAACCTTCCACATTATCTCGTCTCCTTCCCTGTAACCGATTATGGCTGTTCCGATTGGTGCCAGAATGGATATTTTACAACTATCCGCATCTGCCTCCCATGGATACACCAATACATATCTTGAAGACTCTTTGTCTTCAATATCATATATTTCGACCTCAGAATGCATAATCACCACATCTTCAGGTAACTCCGTACGATCCACTATATCGGCCTTACCGATCTCTTCTATCAGTGTTCTGCAGTACTGGTGGTTTCCATAGGTTTTACAGAGCTGCCTTAACCGTGATACATCACTATCAAGAAGAACTAATTTCTTCTCTACTATTTTCTTTTTCATACATACTCCTCCAATCCGCAAAAATATTCAGAAAAAAAGCAAAAATAATTGCAACTAATGTGCCAGTTTGGTAATTCTCTACAATACAATGAGTTACTGCAAAATACCAATTCAAGAGATCAACAAATGTTTATTGAAAATCTCCATTTCATAAACATCAGGTAATTTGACTTCTATTAGCACAGATAAGTTCACCTGGCCAGATGTTGGAAAAAAGAGATCGTATTTATTGTCTGTTTAAGAACGAAATTCACCGGAATTTGATCGGAGGAAACTTTGGTACTTATAATTGGGGAACAATAGTACCAGATCTTTTGTATTGTTGGAAAGATCAAGGCATTAGTATGGTGCTGGGTTGCGCTTCGATAAGTTGATTAGATTCCTCCGTCCCCGTGGAAAGCATCCGTTTCAATTTTTAATGCGGGCCTTCTGGATCAGACTGAGGACAGATCGGATTACACTGCGGACCACCTGAATCTGATCGCGGGCAGACTCGAATTGAAACCTAAAGCGAAAAAACCTGAAATTTTCCCCCATAATGTCCATATCTTTTCTGCCTGATGGGGAAATTGGGTCAAAAGCATAGTAGCATCAGCACATAAAAGTTCACTTCGAGGGCGTCCACTTCTGTTACTCTGCATAAAGCTCTGTGGAAATGAACTGTTGTGTTAGAACAATTTTAGAATCAGGTAAAAAAAGGTAACAAAATTGGTCTTTCTGGTATTAAAAAAGCCTTATAAATGGAGTTATTATTAAAATTTCGTTATCACTGCTTTCTTTTCCTGTTATGATGTTTGCTATTAATATTTTTGCACTTTAAAAGTTTTATGAAGATTCAATCAGATTCTTTACAGGAGGAGGCTGGCCTATATGCTGCTCTATAGAGAGGAATCTCTTCAGCGGGATATCAATCGAATTAAAGAGCATATCCTTAAAATGTCTCAACAGGCCGAAAAAGCGCGCTCCAGGATTGCATTAAACTGATAACTGATCCTAGAGCGTTTCCGCTCTTAAGTCTCCTTTGGGGGATTTAGAGGGCTGGAATGCGTTACTCTCTTCGATTCAATGTGTTACAAATATTAACCGTATGACATGGGGTGGCTCCTATTACGGTGTAGTGAAGGCACTCATTTTATTTAAGCCATAGGATAGAGGTGACTCCTCTGGGATAATATCGGCTGCCACACACTTTTCCCGCTCTCATCTGATCGCTCCAGGCAAAATAGCTGTTATCTGAATCGGTAAGCCAGGACAAGTGAGCATAGTCTGAACCGCTGGTGTTCTCAAGCTGGAGTATTTTTTCTGCAACAAATTGGCAAAGATAAATTTTACTGAGCCAGGAGTTATCGCTCGTAGAAGATAACCGCCATCCATTATCCTCAAACAGGCAGATTCCCTTCTTTAAAATGGCTTTACAATGATTTTTTAAAGCAAGTACCAACTTTCCATAAGGACCATTTTCCTCAAGAAGTTCTCTCTTACAAAGCCATGGAAACACCAGTCCTTCGATTACAGAAATCAGCATCGATTGATTGTCTTCCTCCAGCAAAGCAGGTATGGTCCCATCCGCTCTCTGAAATGCACAGATGGTACTGGCGCAAAGAACGGCTTGCTCTGAAGCTTGCGCGGCCAGTTCGCTTTCTCCCAATCGGGTGAAAAGGAGTTCAAAAATTGTATATGCAGCCCAGCACTTTACCGCGATATAACTGTTGCGCCTGGCAGCGCCTGTAAATTCATCAACATTATCATAGGTATTAATTTCCGCACCATCAATAACACAACTGCTGTCAAGATCCATGACTCCATCCCGTTTCTCAGGATCGAAGTGATCGCGGTTCAGCATGCTTGAAAAACAGGATTTAAGCACATCTCGCTTGCTAATTAACCAATCAGAATCACTGGTTTCGCAGACGTATACCCCCGCACAAAGTATCCAGTTAACCAGCTCTTCCTGAGTCATAAAAGAGTAACAACCTTTCAGGTTCGGAAGTTCATAGGCGGAACGTCCCTGCGGAGAAAAGCATTTCCCTACCCCCATATCGTGAGTAAAACTGATTCCACCGGGATACTCATTTTGATTACCGGCAATCTTTACAGTATCACGATAACTGTAGTTTTCACAATAAAAATCCAGTACATTCTTCACAGTCCAGGGATTAAACATCATTTCATAAAAAAGATGATCTACTGTCAAATCCATCGTATTGATCATGCGAAATTCACCTTCAATAACCACCCAGAGCGGGTTATCATTTATGGACAGAAGCTGTGTGTTTCCATAATAACTCCTGATTGAATGTGCCATCATGAATTTACGTTCTGAAGATAAAGAGGTATTCTCAATGATAGAATTGGCTTTCAGGGCCTGATCACGATATTCATCAAAATGTTTTAACCCGAAAGCAGCAACATCTTCGATTGAATGAAAATATTTGGAATAAAAATATTCTGCCTCAATTCCCTGGGTGACAATTCCCCCCCGGAAAAAACAGATAACAATTTTCCAGCTTGATATGACTCCGGCAGGAGCAGTTAAAAGAAGTGCCCCAATTGTACCAAGCCCTGACATGAGACTTTCCCTGCTTTTACAAAAGGCTATATCCTCGATGGAAAAAGCCAACCCACTGCGCACATTGTTATCTGCAGTACAAATAGCAGTTAAACCTCCCTGCCCAACTCCACAGATCCTGCTCTCATTATCGTTTTTTATTATATGTCTCATTGAAGAATATGGATCGCTTCCCTGGTATCCAAACAGAGCTGTTCTTTCAGAGGTTCCATTTCTATTATCAATTGTAATCTCTGCAAACACTGCAGGTATCAGGGCTCTTTTAAAAATCTGGTCTGATGAAGACAGTGGATCAGGAATCGATCCAACAGGCGAATAGATAGCAAAAGTTAAATCCCCGGCTGTCCAGATATCACTGCAAAGCCGGAAATCTCTTCTAATCAATGCATCATCGAATGGCTTAATCTTTCTTTTATCAGATTGTGGATTTCCGGTGCTATCGAAGTTTTGTTTCTGATTTATAGCCTCACCATAAAAGGGGAGCATTTCAAAGGCCTCCCCACCAATTTGTTGCAGCCCAATGTAGACATTTTGATTTGCCGGACCTGCCAACTCCAGACCAAGCCCGCCAGAAGCCCCAGGGTAACCCAAGGTAAAGGATGCAAAAGCGCCAGTAGGAGAGTGATGTGCATTAAAGAATTTTTTTTCATCCATAATTACCTAATCCGTTTAAATTAGAGTTTGATACCAGAAATAATACCTATAATCAGTGAAGCCCTCCAAAATGAGGTATTTCTTACATTCCAAATTTCTGCGTTTTGATATTTTTTCCAAATTACTTTTGATTAGATATTGTTTTGAGATTAATTCCTATTTTTTCCGATTTGATATTATCATCAGATACCTGAGTAGTTACGCTTACGATATATATACATCAGGAAGAGTTAAGAAAGAAACTGAATTTCAACTCGTGTCATTCAGGTAAATCGTTAAACTGATTTACGAACTACCACAGGTATATACTATGCCTTCTTTCTGTCCGTATTTCTTATAGGATATAGAAAGGAGGTCATTATGACTAGAGACCAATTAAACAGAGCTACGAAGGAGCAGTTGGAAGCCATCAATGGAATAGGCCATGCAACTGCAGAAAAGATAGTTAATTACCGGGAAGAACACGGCAAATACGATAGCTTCGAGGAACTGAAGAAAGTGGATGGAATAAAAGAGTCCATAATTCATAGACTTCAGGAAGAGGAGTTCTGAATACCGGTTGGAAAAATGAATAACTATCCGCCAAACCATTCTGCAGATTTTCTGCAGAATGGTATTTTACCTTAAAATCGAAACCAAGGAAATTTCTGGTAAAAATCATAAATCAAGGAACTTTAAACTTTATAACTTTATAGGGTTCCTCCGTCCCCATTACGCTCCGTTCCTGCCTAATCAGTTCAGCTTCAGTTAAGGCAAAAAATGCTACCATGTCCCCAGAGCTCTTTCAAGCGGCATATCTTTTGCGGTCTCTATTTTCAACGAGAAGGGAGTAACCCATGTTTTGGATAATATTCATATTTATTATCCTGATCACTCTGATATTACTGTTTTTTTTAAAGGGAAGGGAAGTCAGTTCCAGCAAACCCGGAAAAGTAATTTACTATATAATGGTAGCACTGATGGTTGTACTCTTAATTACCAGTATAGTAGCCTGGTATACTGCGACTGTAGACCCTAAAAAACTGAAAAAGCCTCCAGCCAGCAGTCTTTATCAGCCTAAGCGTGCAGCTATTTTTTCACCGGCGGTTTTTTATTTCCAACCAAAGAAATAAAACGCGCATTAACTTCAGGCCAGTTCACCACATTCCAGAATGCATCAATATAACTACCCCGTTGATTCTGGTATTTGAGATAGTATGCATGCTCCCAGACATCAAGCCCTAATATTGGAGTTCCTCGCTTTTCAGAAACATCCATCAATGGGTTATCCTGATTAGGTGTAGAGCTGATAAAAAGCGAACCATCATCACCAACACAAAGCCATGCCCACCCGCTTCCAAATCGTGAAAGAGCTGCAGCCTTAAACTCCTCCTTGAACTTATCAAATGAGCCGAAAGTTGCGTTGATCTTTTCTGCCAACATCCCTTCAGGAGCACCTCCGCCCTTAGGACTCATCACTTTCCAAAAAAGAGTATGGTTATAATGACCACCAGCATTATTCCGGATTGCAGGAGCGAGTTTACTGACTTGTGAAAAAATTTGAGGTAAAGTTTTTGTTTTCAATGAAGAATCCTGCATCGCATTAAGCAGATTGTCATAATACCCGCGATGATGTCTGGTGTAGTGAATTTCCATAGTCTTAGCATCAATATGGGGTTCAAGAGCATTAAATGCATAAGGCAATGAGTCAAACTGCAGGTCAGACGATTTCTCTTTGGCAAATGTAGCAAACGGGAAACATACTCCAATAATCATCAGTACAAATGCTTTCATTCTGCACCACCTTTCTGAATACTAAGTATCTATGAGATTCTCAGGACAACGACTCCTTTAATTGAATATAATAATTGCACTTCTGAAGCTCATCCCTTCAGGAGACTTCGTCTTGAGTCGGCGGGCGCGAAACAAATGACCGCACACTGGTTGCGGTCAACTGTGCAGAAATATAATGAGTATTATTTTCCGATGAAACGAAACATTTCAGGTAAACGACGAACATCGTGAAATGTAACGAAAAGAAAAAGCAGAAGAAAAAAGGCGATGGCAATTTTATTGGCAACTATCTGCGCTTTAACCGAAACCGGTTTTCTCCTCACAGCTTCAATCAGAAGAAAAAGCAACTGTCCTCCATCGGTGATCACCAGAGGAAGCAGGTTAAGAACGGCAAGCTGAATTCCGATTAATGCCATAAGCTGAAGGATTGGGGAGATTCCCTGTAAAGCCATGAAACCGGAAGCCGGAATAATACCTAAAGGACCAGATAGCTGAGATGCAGGTACTTCACGTGCAAACATTTTCCCGATCACATCAAAAATCATGGTGGTATACTCCCAGGTTCTATCCAGTCCCTTCTCCATTGCAATTACCGGTGGATAGCTTACTTTCCTCTTTTGGCCTTCGTCAACCCGTATACCTATAAGATTCCTCTTTGTCTGCTCGTTGTATTCAGGTTTAATGCCTACTTCAAGATTCGAACCGTTTCTGGCGATAGAAATCTTCAAGGCCTCTTCCCCTTTGTATGAACCGATAATCTGAGACAATTGAAACCAGGAATGTATTTTGGTGCCATTAATGGTTAGTATAGTGTCTCCTGACTTCAAGCCTGCCTTCTCTGCAGGGGAATCTTTATTAACATCAGCAACCACCGCCGGTAAAGGGGGAAGCATACCACCGGTTAAATCCTGAGGAAAAGCATCACCATTTTTTTTCAGGCTCATGTCCAGTTTTTTCTGCTGGCCATCACGAGATATTACGATTTTATAGTTTTGCTGTTGAAGCGCAAATGCAGCATCAACATCATTCCAGTTCTTAATCTGCCGGTTATTTATGGAAATAAGGCTGTCCCCAGCCAATAATCCGGCTTCGCTTGCAGCAGATGTGTCTGCGACAGCTCCGATTATGGGTCGATCATAATAGATTGGCTGTTGTACGCCATACATAAACATCACCCAAAGCATCAGCATACCAGTGATATAATTTGCCACCGGACCCGCAACTGCAACGATTGCCCGCTGCCATACTGGTTTTGAAGTGAACTCATCCGAAGCACCCGATCTTCCTTCATCCGGATTTTCTCCGGCCATCTTTACATAACCACCAAAGGGAATTGAACTTATGCGGTATTCGGTTCCTTTATAACTTTTTTTGAAGATTGGATTCCCGAAACCGATCGAAAATGCCAGAACTCTTATTCCACACCATTTGGCAGCCAGAAAGTGTCCTAATTCATGAATAAAAACCAGAAAGCCTAAAACCAGTAAACCAAGAATAATGGATAATATTGAGATCACAATTCACCTTTTAGTTAGTATATTTTTGAAAATGTTACCCCTGGTAAGCCTATCCGTTTCCTCTATAATCTCCACAGAATCAGCAGGTGTATTTTTATGAGTACGCAATGCAAATGCCACTATTTCCGCTATTTCATTGAATTTTATTTTTCCTTCCAGAAATGCCTGAACTGCCACCTCATTTGAAGCGTTAACCACCGCGGGAGCCGTTCCTCCCATCTGACCAGCCTCCAGGCATAACCTCAGACAAGGAAATCGGTCAAGATCCGGTTCGGAAAAATCCAATCTGCCAATCTCAGGAAGCGACAACCGCTTCCCTTTGATAGAAAACCTTTGCGGAAAACTTAATGCATACTGGATCGGCAACTCCATATCCGGAACCCCCAACTGAGCCAGCACCGCCCCATCATGAAATTCAACCATAGAATGAATTATCGACTGTGGATGAATCCACACCTTAAGTTTTGAATACGGCAGTGAGAAAAGATGATGAGCCTCAATAACCTCAAATCCCTTATTCATTAAAGTAGCAGAATCAATGGTAATTTTCTTACCCATAGCCCATGTTGGATGAGTCAGAGCCTGCTCAGGTGTGATTGAGGAAAACTTTTCTTTTTCTAAATTTCTGAAAGGACCGCCTGAGGCAGTAAGAATGATCGACTCAACGGTTGAACTTTCCGCCCCATTAAGACACTGCAGTATTGCGCTATGTTCACTGTCAACCGGAAGCAGTTTTCCTTTTCCACCGGAAAGCAACTGACAGATGTAATCTCCACCCATCACAAGGCTCTCTTTATTTGCCAATGCTACCCGCCGGTTGCACTGAAGCGCAGTAACTGTAGGCCTGAATCCTATGGCACCCACTAATGCATTAAGCACTATATCGCATTTGGTTTGCTTCACCAGCTCTACAAGCCCTTCACTTCCACTATAAACCCGGATCCGGTCAAATTCATTCTGAAGCCGCTCTGCCTCCAGAGGATCAGCAATATAAACCGCCTCTGGTCTGAACTCACAGATCTGCTTCTGTAATAACTTGTGGTTTCTGCCGGCAGCTAATCCGGTAACACTGAAACGCTCTCTATATCGCCGTATACAGTTTAAAGCACTTGTACCAATCGAGCCAGTAGAGCCCAAAAGAAGGATTTTTTGCGGAAAATGAGCCATAAGAAAGACTAACCGAAGATTCTATGAATTATCCAGGAAGAAAGCGAAATAACCGGTGCAGTAAAAAATACCGAATCGAAACGATCAAGAATCCCACCATGCCCCGGTATAATATCTGAAGCATCTTTTACACGGAAATAACGCTTCATCAAAGAAACCAGAAGATCACCAAGCTGAGCAAAAATACCGATAAGTAATCCCAAAACCGGACCGATCCAAAATGGAAGAGTTCTGGCTCCCAGAAAATACCATCCAATGCTGAAAGTGATGGCTGCAGAGCACAGTCCCCCGATACTGCCTTCTATGGTCTTTTTAGGACTTATAGAACTAAAGTGAGTTTTTCCCCAGATAGAACCCACTATGTATGCACCGGAATCACAAAGGAATATGGATGTCAACACAATTACAATGCCCATCTGAGAAAGCATGGTATGATCACTTATTTTCCTGAAAAGTGACTGAAATGGTTGTTGATAAAAATTAAGCATGGAAATTCCGGCAATATACAGAAAAGCCATTCCACTAAAAAAGAGACTGGCCCTCATCCAGCGCCTCTGTACACTTTTTCGTCCCCAGATAAAAGCCTCAAACGCCACTACAACTAGTAATATGTAAAGACTAAGGTTTAATGGGAAACTATCTCTGAGAAGAAATAATGTAAATTGTGAAAAAAGTGCCAGATAACTTAACCAGAATCCATTTCTGTGAAAAACGATACTAAGCATCCTGTTGTATTCAAATGAAGCCATCGTTATCAGAAATATTATTGCAATGTGCCCGGGGTAAATTATAGCAACAGAGGGAGGAAGAAGAAGAAAATTAGAATTGACTACCCACCACCCCAGGGGGGCAGCCCATAAAACAAAAAGAAGTCTTTTGCCCAGATTAGACAGGGGCATTATTCTTTTACCTTTCCAAATCGTCTGTCCCGTTTATTGTAGTCCGCAATTGCGTCCAACAATGCAGCCTTGTCAAAATCCGGCCATAAAATATCGGTCATGTACAACTCGGCATATGCAGACTGCCACAGAAGAAAATTACTGATTCTTTTTTCGCCACCGGTACGGATAATAAGTTCGGGATCCGGAATATCTTTGGTAAAAAGAAAATTTTTAAAGGCTTCTTCATTAAGATTATCAATGAGAGAGGGGTTTTTACTGTACTGTCTGGCAAACTCTTTTGCAGCGTGCACTATCTCGGATCTTCCACCGTAACTTATAGCCAGAACCAAAGTGAGTCCATCGTTACCGCTGGTGCTCTCGATACCATTCAAAAGCTCCTGACGAGTTTTTGCAGGCAAGCGGCTCAGATCTCCAATTGCCTTTAAACGAACATTATTAGCATTGAGCTCAGCAATCTCTTTTCTGGTCATCTCCACCAGCAAATCCATCAACATGGAAACTTCAACGCTGGGACGCCCCCAGTTTTCTGCAGAAAACACATAGGTAGTCAGATATTGTACTCCTAATTCACCACAGGCTCTGACTATTTTTCTGGTCGCATCGGTCCCAGCTCTATGACCGGCACTGCGAATCAACCCTCGTTTCTTTGCCCATCGACCATTTCCATCCATGATAATGCCAATATGACGGGGGATATTCATAATCTGAATTTCTCACCTGCTTCTTTTAGGAGAAAACGATAATAACCTGATTGAATAAATTGATACTACAAATCTGCCGTGAGGTGCACAGTAGATCAAGTGCATAAATATATATTAAAGCTATTTGTGGAATACATGAAAAAGGGACCATCCGAATATATCCGATGGTCCCTTAAAAATTTAGAAGACTAGAGCCAAATGCTCACACCTCCATTATTTCCTTTTCTTTATTGACCAGAAGATCATCAACTGTCTTGATAAATTTATCAGTAAGCTTCTGAATCTCATCCAGCCCCTTTTTCACCTCATCCTGGGTCAGTTCCTTATCCTTTTCTGCTTTCTTTAATTTTTCATTGGAATCGCGTCTGATGTTGCGGATACCAACTTTACTATCTTCTGCAATTTTTTTGCAGTTTTTAAAAAGCTCCCTACGCCTCTCTTCAGAGAGTGGGGGAATAGGCAAACGGATAAGATTACCATCATTTTGAGGATTTAGCCCCAAATCAGAAACCCTGACAGCTTTTTCAATTGCAGGAATCATGTTCTTTTCCCATGGTTGAACAACTATCATTCTGGGGTCGGGAACCGAAATGTTTGCTATCTGGTTAACCGGTACATAAGAACCATAATATTCAACTGTGATACCATCCAGAAGCGCCGGGGTAGCCCTGCCAGCCCTGACCCGACTGAGCTCTTTTTTCAGGCTGTCAATTGCTTTCTGCATTCGCTGGTTGGTTTCGGAATTTATAGAATCCAAAGCGCTCATGCCTCATCCTCCAGTTTTGACTATGGAACCGGTTGCCTGGCCCTCAATACAACGACACAGGTTACCTTTTTCCATGAGTTTAAAAATTATAATGGGAATGGAATTTTCCATACAGAAGGAAAATGCAGTGGAATCCATCACCTTTAAATCTCTGGAGAGAGCCTCTTTGTGCGTTATCTGTTCAAATCGGACAGCCTCCGGATTTTTGATGGGATCACTGTCATATATCCCGTCAACTTTTGTAGCTTTCAGAATTACCTCAGCCCCAATCTCTGCACATCTGAGAGCTGCTGCAGTATCGGTAGTAAAATAAGGATTACCTGTACCACCACCTATTATAACCACATGATTCTTTTCCAGATAGTCTATAGCCTTCTCAGGGCTGAAAAGCTCCCCTGCTCCCTGAAGATTCACCGCAGTCAGGACATGTGCTGGACATCCCCTTTTCTGCAGATACTGCATGAGTCCCAGCGAGTTAATCACAGTAGCCAACATCCCCATAGCATCAGCAGTCACCCGGGCAATTCCTTCTGTAGTAGCTCCCCGCAGGAAATTTCCACCCCCGATAACGATCCCAATCTGTACACCCGCATTATGAACCTCTACGATCTCATCGGCAATCTGCCCGGTAATCTGAGGATCAATCCCAAAACCTCTGCTCCCGGCAAGAGCCTCACCAGAGAGCTTAAGAAGAATCCGTTTATATAGAGGTTTCATAAGAGCGACTATTCTTCAGCACCTAACTCGAGGCGTACAAATGATAGTACTTTGATACTTGCACCGGTTTCCTTTTCAGTTTCCTGTATGCGGCTTTTGATGTTGACATCAGGATTTCTGATAAAGGCCTGTTCAATAAGAGTAAATTCCTGGAAAAACTTCTCCAGTTTACCATCCACGATTTTACTCCAGATCTTTTCCGGTTTTCCCGAGCTTTGGGCCTGTGTCTGGTAGATCTCTTTTTCTTTGGCAATTACTTCGGAGCTGACACTTTCCCGGTCCACAGCAATCGGATTGGCAGCAGCCACCTGCATGGCCAGATCTTTACCCAGAGAAGCCATTGCCTCGCTATCGAGAGCTTTGTCTGCCTTGAGCTTTACCAAAACACCGATTCTGCCGTTTCCGTGAAGATAAGAAAAGATCCGCTCTTCAGCAGGATTTACATCCATCTTTTTATATCTTCTGAATGTAATATTTTCTCCGATTTTACCAATCAGCTCTGTAAGCCGAGTCTCAACACTGAGCCCTCCGAAAAGAGGCGAAGTGAGTTTTTTGGCACTCTCCAGATCTGCCGGCTTATTCTCCAAAAGTATAGTACCCAAATTATCTACAAAACTAATGAAATCCTCGTTTCGTGCCACAAAATCGGTCTCTGAGTTTACCTCAAAAACAACTGATGCAGAACTGTCTGAAACGATTGTTACTTTACCCTCTTTTACCGATTTACCAGCTCGTTTGGCGGCAGTAGTCTGACCCTGTTTGCGGAGGTTTTCAATCGCCAAGTTCATATCTCCATTTGCATCGATAAGCGCCTGTTTGCATATCATCATCCCCAAACCGGTCTTTTCGCGCAATTCTTTTACCTGTCCAGCACTAATTTCCATAATTACAATCTCCTTACTTCAGAAGCTTTATCCAGATGATTCCCATAGGCTGCTACCCAATGGAGCTCACCCTAACTTATTCATCCTCTGACTGTCTTACAATTTTCTTATGAACTACCCGATGCTTACGCTTTGTCTCTTCAGGAGGTACCTCCTCCTCTTCCGCTTCCAGTTCAACTTCTTTATCGCTTGCACCTTCCTCCTGTGCAGCTTCAGTTGCAGCTAAGATTTCTTCTGGAGAAATTTTCTCTTTTTCCGAGATAATTGCATCAGAGACCGCTCTGGCAATAAGCTGAACCGACTTTAATGCATCATCATTTCCGGGAATAGGAAAATCCACTGCATCAGGATCACAGTTTGTGTCAACTATCGCTCCAATCGGAATTCGAAGGCGACGAGCCTCAGAAATCACTATATGTTCCTTAATAGTGTCAACCACAAAAATGATCGCAGGTAATCTGCGTAAATCCCTGATACCACTGAGAACACTAAGAAGCTTCTCTTTCCTCTTAGCTAATACTCCCCGTTCTTTTTTAGGCAAAGCCTCAATTGTACCATCAGCTTCCATAGTTTCGATCTTCTCAAGCTTGGCCACACTCTGGCGAATTGTCTGAAAGTTAGTCAACATACCACCAAGCCAGCGCTCAGAAACATAAGGCATCCCACAACGTTCTGCCTCCTCCCGGATACAATCCTTAAGCTGCTTTTTGGTCCCCACAAAAAGAACCTTACCACCCCTGGCCACCTCTTTACGTACCCGTTCCACAAATTTCTCCAGGGAGATCAGTGTTTTATTCAGATCAATAATGTAGATACCGTTTTTAGGACAAAGAATAAATCTCTTCATCTTGGGGTTCCAGCGCTTTGTCTGGTGACCAAAATGAGTTCCCGCTTCCAGCAGATCCTGCAACTGCAAACTAGCCATTTTTTAAGTCTCCTTATAATAAATGGGTTATACATCCACGGGAATCACAACAGAAGAAAAACCGTTTCACATAACCGGAAACGGCACCCATCTTCTGCTCAACACCGTGTGCTATTTTGTATAGAAAGGAAAAATTAACGTTTTGAGAATTGGAATCTTCTGCGGGCTCCAGCCTGGCCATACTTTTTACGCTCGACCACACGAGAGTCTCTGGTAAGAAAACCGCCCTTTCGCAGTGCGACCCGGTTTTCCTCACTGATCAATGCCAGCGCACGAGCAATCCCCAATCGAATTGCACCAGACTGCCCGCTTAAACCGCCACCACGCACGTTTGCCACGACATCCATGGATTCACTCACCTGAAGCAGCTTAAGCGGCTGCTCGACATCCATTACCAGTACATCGCTCTTAAGATATTCCTGAATAGACTTCCCATTGATAACCCGATCACCTTTGCCGGGGCGAATAATTACCGAAGCTATCGCATTTTTGCGCTTACCGGTCCCAGAATACCTGTTTTCCAAAATAACAGCTCCTTTTTAATTACAATGTTAACTCTTTGGGCTGCTGAGCAGTATGCGGATGAGATGCACCGGCATAGATATGCAGCTTACTCATAATGGCCCTTCCCCGTGCATTCTTAGGCACCATACCATGGATAGCATGTATCAGAATCTTTGAGGGATCCAGAGCCATCTGCTCTTTGAATGAACGGAATTTACCCCCACCAGGATACCTGGAATGACGGAAATACTTTTTAGTTTCCGCTTTTATCCCTGTCAGCTTTATTTTTTCTGCATTCAAAATAATCAGAAAATCGCCATGATCCTGGTTGGGCGAATATGCGACTTTGTTTTTTCCTGTCAGAACCTGAGCCGCCTTCGAAGCAAGCCGTCCCAACACCTGATCTGTCGCATCCAAAACGTACCAATCACGTTTAATTGATTTGGTGTCTACTACAACAGTTTTCATGATAGTACCATTCCTATCGAACTCAGTACATTTAGCTTAAATTTAAAGTTTGTTGAATATATAATCAGAATCGTATTGAAGTCAATATTTATGTAGATTCAAGAAACTTTTACCTTATTCATAAATATATAGAGACCACTATTAGAAAAAAAAACAATCTGATAGTTGATTTCATATTTCTCTTTTACTGCCCCGATTACTCATCAATAGCAACCATAAAACCAGATATCTGCCCATGACTTCTGGTTCGTAACACTATTACCTCATTGACTTTACAACTCAGGCAAAGCCACTATGCAGCATTACAATTGTGATTGCCTTTTGACCAGATACTATCACTCGAAAAATCATTATTGTCTTGGTAGATTGCCCTTATTCTTCTTTTTTTATGTATCAATTATTAGATGAACATATAAATTTTTTCTTGTCCTTCCATAATATTTTATGTATACCATCAACGTTTTCCTTAAGCATTGCCCATTTTTTTAATGCTTTTACCTTTATTTATTCAAACATTTCAAGGAGTTATTATGAAGTTCCGTTCTCTTTGCGTAGCGTTGACCGCAGTTATTGGTTTATGGTCATCAGCATCTGCTCTGGATCTTGGATTGGGAGTAAAAGGTGGTTTAAACCTTTCCCGTACCTGGGGTAATGAACCAAAAGAATTTGCCGATATGATGAACATAAGCATGCGCCCGGGTATGGCAATTGGAGCTGCTTTTTAGTTGAAACTGGCAAAAGCCTTCGCCATCCAACCAGAAGTACTATTTTCATGCAAAGGTTTGAAATATAATGATCCTGACTATTCCGACATTTTCGATGATTTAGATGATTATGATATTTTCGATGATTTAGATGATTTCGGTGATTTCGGTGATTTGGGTAACAGTAAAGTGACATCCAGTATAAGCTACAGATATCTGGAAATTCCAATTTTATTTCAGATCCTTGTCCCTGCCAGCGATGTTGTTGTTCCTATGGTTTATGCCGGCCCAGCAATTAGCTTCCTGACTGGTGTAGCAGGAAAAGTAGAGACTGATGGTAAAAAAGAAGATCTTAACAATGATGAAATTAAAGAGCTTAAGGATGGTTTGAAATCGGTGGACTTTGGTATTGCCATGGGAGCTGGCCTGGGTATTAAAGCCGGTCCTGGTAGACTCGTTCTGGATGTCCGGTTCAATCTTGGACTGCTTAATATAGCAGAAAAGCCCAAAGTTCAAGAAGCAGAAGATATTTTTTCTGATATTTTTACTGCAGATGAGCCTAAGGTGGATCCGGTCTCGAAAAACATGGCTCTCTCATTTATGCTCGGATATATGTTTGAATTCTGAAATTTTTAAAAAGGTACTGCACTCAGTTGCAGTACTTCTCTTCTCTCACTTACCCACTCATTTCCAATAATCAGCCCTTACCGACAGTCTTGAGAACCAGCCGTAATACAGCTTTATTCCAGATTAATATTCACCAGCGCCTATATAAAGATATGGAAAATGTCGATAAGATCTTAAGCAATAAAACTCTTCACTTGTCACAACCCCTCTATTGCATATAGTGAAGAGCTTCCTGATTCCCTTCACTGTCTTCAGAATGAGTTATATAACCATGCTCCCCAATGTCCGTTTTGAATAAGTAGCTTCCCACCCTTTCAAGTAAACACGCTATGGTACATTACTTTTGTGATTACCTTTTTGACCAGATAATGTCACTTGTGAAAACCCCAAGCATCTGTCAATTGTTATTTGAATATTTTTATTTTATTTGTTATCTTAAATTATTTTAAGTATACTATCAACGTTTTACTTAAGCATTATCCTTTTTTTTGTGCTTTTCCCTTTATTTATTCAAACATTTCAAGGAGTTATTATGTAGTTACGTTCTCTTTGTGCAGTGTTGACCGCAGTTATTGGTTTATGGTCATCAGCATCTGCTCTGGATCTTGGATTGGGAGTAAAAGGTGGTTTAAACCTTTCCAGTACTTATGGAGTAGATTACCAGGAAGATAAGGGCCTGCTTCCCGGCCCTGTAATTGGAGCAGGGCTACAATTGAAATTGGCAAACGTCTTTGCCATTCAACCTGAAGTTCTGTTTTCTAGTAAAGGAATTAAGCTTAAAAAAGATGATGTCACAACACGAACAAGCTTAAGATATCTGGAAATTCCAGTTTTATTCCAGGTTCTTATTCCTGCCAGTGATATTGTTGTGCCCCAATTCTACGCTGGACCGGCTATTGCCTTCAAAACTGGTTTTGATATAAAAGCAGAGTACAGGGGTAAAGAAGATGTCCCCAGTTCTATCATTGATGAAAAAGAAGAAGCATTGAAATCGGTGGATTTTGGTATTGCCATGGGTGCTGGCCTGGGCTTTAAGGCCGGTATCGGCAGAATCATTCTGGATGTCAGATATACACTCGGCCTCACTGGTCTCCAAGATATTCCCGATGAAGTAGAAGAAGTCGCCGATGCTTTGGGAGTATCCATAAATAAAGAAAAGAACATGGCTCTTTCATTCATGCTAGGCTATATGTTTGAATTCTAATTTTTTACATTGGTGCTGTCCCCAGATACAGCACCATTTTCCCCCCTCAACTTTATTTATTTCAAAATTCATTTTTCTCCACCCCAATCAAATCGGCCTTGTGAACCATAAACAATACAGCTATATCCGATTTTAATGTATCTTTATCGAGTCATGGACAGAGTCGATAAAATCCTAAGTAATCTCGGTTATTGCTCCCGCATACAGGCAGAAGATTTCCTGCATTCTCACCTGGTAACCTTCAATAACGTGCGCATTAAATATGGCTCCCAAAAAGCTGACCCACATTTTCTGCTTATAGATGGACAAAAAACGGATCACCCGGATGGGCTTTTTATTATAATGAATAAACCTGCAGGCTATGTCTGCTCACACGACCCATCTGAAGGAAAACTGGTCTATGATCTGCTGCCAGAACAATGGATGAAACGTAATCCGGTTCCATCCTCTATAGGACGATTGGATAAAGATACCACAGGAGTACTACTGATTACCGATAACACTGCACTCAATCACCAGCTCTCCTCTCCCAAAAGGAAGATAGATAAAGTATACGAAGTAACGGTTGATAAGGAATTAACCGAAAAACTAAAGGAACTCTTTTCCTCTGGGAAACTCTGTCTTCCCGGTGATCAGAAACCCTGCCTGCCCGCTGATCTGCAAATAAAGGATCAATTCAATGCTACTGTCACTATCCATGAAGGACGATACCATCAGATTAAACGGATGTTCTCAGTGTGTGGTTATAAAGTCACTTCACTCCACCGAAGCCGCTTTGGAATCTACATTCTGAATAACCTCAAAGAGGGAGAATACGTAACCCTCCCCTTTCCCTGTCAGAATTCCTCTATTGCATAGAGTGAAGAGCAACCTGGTTCCCTTCACTGTCCTCAAAATGAGCTATGTAACCATGCTCCCCAATGTCCGTCTTAGGAATAAGAACCTTCCCACCCTTCTGTTCAACCCGTGCCAGTGTCTCTTCTATGTTATCCACTGTGAAATAAACCAAAGTCCCCGAATGATGGGGAGTATAACCGATAGCCTGAACCAGCGCCCCGGAAGCCCCCGGACCATCTTCCATTGGAAACTCTGCCAGCTTCATCCATTTACGCTCCTGAAAAGAAAGCTGACACTCCAAAACATACTCATAAAAATCCCTGGCCCTGACTATATCGACAACCGGAATTTCAAACCAGTTTACCGGATTCCCTCTCTGCAATCCCATAGCACCTCCTTTGCCCCAACAATATCAATATTTATTAAACGTCGGTGCAAATCAGATACCTTAATGATCAATAAGGCTTCGTCCCGGTAAAAAAGAAGTAAGCAAAAACAAGAAGCCCTAAAATTATCCTGTAATAAGCAAATGGCTTGAAATCATTGCGACGGATATAATTCATAAACACAGCAATAACCCCCCAGGCAACTAAAAACGAAACAACAAACCCCACCCCAAGTATCTGCCATTGCTGTAAAGTCAGATCAAACCCCGATTTCATAAGAGAATACCCTGAAGCTCCAACCATGGTGGGAATTGCCAGAAAAAATGAAAATTCCGCTGCTACCGCTCTGGATGCTCCCAAAGCCATGGCTCCCAGAATAGTCGCTGCTGAACGGGATGTCCCAGGTATCATCGCAAGACACTGAATAAAGCCTATCGCTATTGCTGTTGAATATTTCAAAGATTTTATACTTTCGATTTTGGCTGTTTTTCCAGACCTTTCAATCATTAAAAGAATTATTCCACCAACAATCAATGCTGCAGAAACCACATAAGAATTAAAAAGCAGCTCTTCTATTTTATCCGCAAATAAAAACCCAATCACAACCGCTGGAAACACCCCTGCAACGGTCTTAAACCACAACTGCCAGGTATCATTGCGCTGCTCCCTGCTTTTCTGAGGACTGAAGGGGAAAAGCCGATCCCAGAAATAAACTATTACCGATAATATGGCTCCCAGTTGAATAACTACATCGAAAACTGCAGCAAACTCCTTGTCTAATTTGATAAACTCATTAGCCAGAATCAAATGTCCCGTGCTGCTTATTGGCAAAAACTCTGTAATACCCTCAATTATTCCCAGAATAATCGATTTCCATAAAGAATCCATACTCCCTCTTTCCCGGTAATTTATTTATTGGTTTCGTGAACAGCTATTGTGCAAATTAAAAATGGTCGGAAATAATGGTTCAATGAAGTCGCTCTTTTAATGGCAGTGTTAAATGCTGACTTTTTATAAAAGAAATACCAATCCGTTTTCCGATTCGCATTCCCAAATAAAATAATAATTTGAGAATCCAACTAACCCCCTGTGGTTTATTTCCGGTTTCCCAAAGGAAGAGAAAAATAACTCTTTTGCTTGCATATTTCGGCCTTGAAATTATTTTTCCGGGAAACTTTTTCTTATTAATTATCCCTGCGAGATAAAATATGAAACTAATAGCAAAACAACGTCAGTTCCTTAAAGGTTTGGGCCACTCTCTGAAACCCGTTATTCAGGTGGGAAAAGATGGTCTGAGTGAATCGGTTTTGTCCAGCATCTCAAAAGCACTGGATGACCATGAACTGATAAAAATAAACGTTCTGGAAACTGCGGATCTTGACCGCAAAATAGCGCCTCAATTACTTGCTTCTGCGGTGAATGCAGAGGTAGTCCAGACCTTGGGGAGAAAAATTCTTCTATTTCGCAGAAATAAGAAAAAACCTAAAATCCAGCTCCCCGATACTCCTGAGCTAAAAGACACCAGGGAAAAATAAGCTGCTTACAATCCAGGCCACTATTCCACTTACTAACCCGTAGAGCAAACATACCGGCAGATTCTGTCTGATCAGTAAACCTTCTTTTCCCACAAGCCCTACAGTTGTAAGCACAGCCACCACATTGTGTATGCAGATCATATTGCCGGCGGCACTGCCTATCGTTTGTAATGAAAGTACCGGAGTAACCGGCAAAGACGCACTCTGAGCAATTCCATACTGAAAGGGCCCAAACATGATATTGGATACAGTAGCACTCCCGGATACAAAAGCCCCTAAAATCCCAACCAATGGAGCCATCAGATACCATATCCTGCCACCTAGTGCAGCCGCAGCCCTGGCAAGCACAATTAGCATCGAATCCTTAGAAGACGCCTCTGCCGAGTTCATCATCACGTAAACCATTCCCAACGCAAACACCAAGGCAATAGCAGCAGGAATAATCATGTGAACTACATCCAACCAGGCCCTGGATGCAGCTTTCCAGTTCAATCCATGAAGATATGGGACAAAAAGAGCAACCAGTAAAAATGGAAATATCCCAGGATTATAGAGCGGTTCTATGTCCCTGCTTATTGTGGTCCCTAAAATATTGTCCCATCCTATTGACCAAAGCTGTAACAGTGGATTGATCCCAAATACCGGAAGTCTGCTAAGAAGCAGCAAGATTCCTACCAGCATATATGGAAGCCATGCCCTGAATGTTCCAATGGGCCTTTCAACACTGGTGGTTATGTGCTCTCCTGCCTTGACTATTCCCTCCCAGTGCCCAGGCCAGCGATTATGAGGCGGAAAATCCCAACTTCCAAACGAAGGAAGCAGTTTCCATTTTAATAACAGCACAAAAGCCACCAGTCCAAAAAGAGAACCCACCAGAGATGGAAGCTCCGGGCCAACAAAAACTGCGATTATCATCTGTGGAAAAGTAAAAAGGACTCCCGCCAACAAGGCTACCGGCCACATCTTAAGACCACTTTTAAAAGATCCGGTACTGATTCTGGTCATAAGCGGTATGGTAACCACTGGCAAAAAAGTACCCACCAACAAGCTGAGCATCCCGGCTATTGCTCCTACATCAGATAGAAAATCATTGAAATTTAAACTGCTTCCATTCTTGTTTACCGGCCATGAAGCCAGCTCTCGAACCGTCTCAAAACCACCCCATATAGGAACCCCTACTGCACCAAAAATGGTTGATGGCCCCGAAGCTAAAAGAGTTATGACTGCAGCAATAAATGGTGGAAAACCCATTCCCACAAGCAATGGTGCCCCTATAGCTGCAGGTGTTCCAAATCCTGCCGCACTCTCTAGAAATCCCCCCATAAACCAGGCAATTACCAAAACCTGAATCCGCTTATCAGAACTGAGACTGGCCATGGAGTCTGAAATCTGAGCAATACCACCACTCCTGCGTAAAAGCTGCAAAATCAGTAAGGCACCAAAAACGATAATCAGAATGTCTATAGCATTAATAATACCTGCGATAGAAGCAGCCGCAATCCAGGATAGAGGCATATCCCAGGCAATTATGGCCACTATCGCTGCCACTGCCCACCCTACTGGCATCGCCTTGCTGGATGGCCACATCAGCACCATCATTAATACACCAACAACCAATATGGGCAAAGCAGCCAGAATCACCAGCATCAATAAAGCTCCTCTTTTCCGCATATTCGAAAGCAAGATTCAATCCAGCCCGATAAGCGTATAGAAGCAGCCCTGTCAATCAACAATTAATATGAAGTCAAAGGGGATAAATGCAACAGATTTGCAGCCTCAGGATTGATAGCCCCCCCGCTGTAAGAGCCCCCTTTTTACGGGAGGATTAAGGGGGATTGGATAAACCATTCTGCTATTGATTAAATCGGTAGTTTGAAGAGACCGTTCCGGTCTGATATCCAAGATGAAAATCTTTGATATAGACAGTGTCCGCCATATTATCAGTTATATCAAGGTGTAAATAATCGATCGATTTTCCGCTTACAAAAGCAAGCTCATAATTACCCGCGGGCACATCCGACAAAACATACCATCCATACATATCCGGTTTTGTGGTTGCCCCAAAGCCAGGGATGATAATCTTAATCGGATCGGCATTTCCTGCTCTTATCACCCTTCCTCTGAGAGTAACCAGAGGCTTAAGCACTACCGCTCCCCCAATCTGCAATGAGGTCTGCATCTTCTTAACACGGGAAAGATTGCATTTACCTCTGGATATGTCATAGATATAAAGCAGATACTGCCCGTCAGGAACGCCCTGAAGAATAAAATAACCGTTTCTGGTGGTATTGGTTGAATAGGTTTTAAAGATGGAATCGTTATCATTAATGATGCGCACATCAAAAAGAGAAACCAGCGCATCAGCCGCCTCGGTAGAATCCGAATGAACCGCTCTGCCAATGACCACCTTCCGATCAACATCGTTTAAAACGGGCTTTTTAACCGTTTTACATGAGTTTAAGAGCATTAATAATGGAAGGCACAGCGTCACAAATGATTTAATCCTGATATTCAATTTCCCCTCCCGGTCCAGGTTACATTGAATCAGGTATTGGCTACTCTTTATATCTTACCACGGTTTTGCTGCCCGGGCAACAACTTTTCGCGTTGACAGCTTTTGGCTACTATCTTATTGCGTCCGTTTTTCTTTGCCTGGTATAAACATTCATCTGCACATTTAAGCAGTTCCTCCGCAGTGGTCATATCGGGTGTCACTTCTGCTACCCCCTGGCTCATAGAAATCCTCAGTTCTGATGTCTCAAAAACAAAAACATACTCTTCGATTATGCGCCGAAGGTTTTCTGCCAGCTTTTGTGCAGACTGCAGATCGGTTTCCGGAAGTATACAGCAGAACTCCTCTCCACCATACCGGGTATACAGATCTATACTGCGTAATCTTTCCATATTCAGTTGAGCGAATTTCTTCAGAACAAAATCTCCACAGATATGCCCATAAGTATCATTGATGCTTTTAAAAAAATCGATATCCTGAATAATCACCGAAAAAGATCGTCCATAGCGTTTGAACCGCTCAATCTCTTCTTTAAGACGACAGAACATGAAGCGACGGTTTAACACCCCGGTTAATGGATCCCTGATGTTCATTTCCAATAATTTCTGTTCGTAAGCAGCTACCTCTGTGACATCTTGTACCATAATGTACAAGTATTGAATCTGCTTACTTTCATCCCTTAAAGGCCCCATTGTAACACTCTGTTGCATAGTATCAAAATTTGTGCAAGCAGAATAAACTGATTTAAAAGGAAAAACGTATTTATGAAGCTTCTGAGAGAAGAAGGAGAAATTGCCAAATTTCAGAACCGATTTGCAGGAACGGTTAAACCATTTGGTTTTCAGTTGCGGATAGAATTCAAATATGGAATGTCCAATAATCTGTTCCGCTCTTATTTCGCTGTGAGTCTCCATCCAGCGATTCCATTTAGTTACCATTAATTCTTTATCCAGAACCACTATACCCATATTGATCATTTCAAATATCTGGGTACAAATCATTGGTAAGACTCCATAAATTTATCCAATGCATCTTTTAACCACTCTATTGATTCATAATCGGTAATTACCAGAATAAAACCCTTGATATCCTTTTGCTGAAATCTGAAAACAGTTTTCATGGCAATAACAGTATTTGCAGGATCAAAGGATTTTAAAAACCGATTGAATTCCACACTTTTTTCGTAAATCGCCTGAGGTGGAGAATATACCACCGAAGTGTTCAACAGCTCGCTTATTTTACCCACACAGGCTCCAATCAGAATATTACCGATTTCCATTATTATCTCTTTTTCCAAAGAATCGGCAGGTATGGCTTTATTGTATGGGGTATCAGAATCTTCAAGCATGGCCACCAGATCGTGTCCAGCACCATTTGGAAACACAAAAAAGCCACTTCCCTTGAAATCCCCAAGAAATCTCTGATTGATAATCACTGTCCGGGAATAAGACTGTAAACTTTTTAAAAAATACCCAGGCAGTTCTCCAGCACCCAACAGCTCAATATCTGGCACACTGAGCTCCACATATACATCTATCACTTCAGACAGATCAGCAGTAGCATTGCCAAAGGCAATGTTCATAATTTCCTGAAGGATATCTTTCTGTTCTTCTGAAAAAAAACTTTTCTCAGGGTTCATATTTTTTCAACTGTGTTATTAATTTTTAATTCCACCTGCGCTATCACATCCTGAATCGATTCTTTCCTGGCAGGTTTTTTTAAAAGAGTAAAAGCTCCCAAAGAGATGACTTCTGCAATTGATTTAGGTTGAATATCAGCAGTTAATACAATAATCATAGCATCAGGATTTATCTTCCTGATCTCCGGAATCGTTTTATATCCATTCATAACCGGCATGGTAAGATCCAGAAATGTTATATCAGGGGAAAATTTTTTGTATAGTTCCACACCTTCTGCTCCATTACCAGCCTCCCGGATTTCATATTCCCGATCATCTGGAAGACAGGATTTTAGCATTTTTCTGGCTACAGGAGAATCATCAACAATAAGAATCCTATGTATCATAACCATTTCCCTTAACAGAAGAGCAAACCAGATTCAGATAATTATCTTTTTTTCCTATATATAGCAAAGCAGTACTTTTTATTCTATCCTATTTATTCGATAGAATCAAGAATCTTTGTTTTATTGTAAAATATTTCAACCAGTTTGTCTCATAAAATCTCAATCTATCTGTTCTTTTAATGGTTTTTATTTACTTTAAAACAATATCCAGGACGGATTCGACAAGCAATCAACTGTACACTCGCTTTTATCGTCTTTTCAGGGAGATGGTAACTGCATGAGCCAGCATTAGTTTGAAGATGGTAAAACATCAATGCCCAAGTACTCTTTTTGCCATTAATGCCTAAAAAAGCAGAATTTGGAAATGCACAGGCGATTATATTATACTGAAAAGGGCAAAAACATGGATAAATATCTCTTATCACTGCTTCCCAACATCCTTTTGTGCATTATCTGCAAAAACTCCATTGCAGGATATGGCGACTTTTCCGACAGCATCCCTATAGCCCCGGAGCGGGAGGTACATGTATTGACCAACGCAGTAAGAATGGATCCACAGGGTTTTCGTGACCTCTACATCAAGGATACAAATGTCCTTAAAACAGAGAATTATCCACCAACAACTCCACTCTGGTATAATCATGACCTTAGCAGAGCTGCCCGATTCCATTCCATTGATATGGCTAATAATTGCGGCATGACCCACCAGTCCTGTGATGGTACCTCTTTCGCAAACCGTATCAAATCTTTTTATAAAACAAGTAGCTTCATCGCAGAAAATGTAGCCACTGGAAGATCCACCGGTCTTCTGACTGTAATCCAGTGGTTACGTGATGACATCAATCAGGGTGTTCCTGCCCAAGACCTCTCTTCAAACGATGGACACCGGCAAAATATCATGAACCCCAGATACAACGAATTTGGATGTGGATACGCATACAGTAACACCAGAAAATACAACCACTTCTGGACCCAGGACTTTGGTGGAGCAACAGTTAAGGAAAAATATAAAATACCGGCAGGATGCCATTTTAACCCCAATTCGTCCACTTTATCCTATGCAGCTAATTATTATGACACTTCCGGGATTGCCCCCAAATCCGCCTCAGTCTTTATTGATGGGAAATTTTATCCTATGACTCTACACCTTGGAACCCCGGGTATGGGAACCTATCTGCATTCAACCACCAGTGACGGAAAAGAGCACTGCTACTACTTCGTTTTTATCGATGGCTCAGGAAATTCCCTGCGATTCCCTCAAAATTCAATACTTTCTACCGGCCAGCAGCCTATCTGTGAAAATGTAAGTACTATAAGCACCTGCTCACCCAGATCAGAAATTAATAGTATCAGAACCAATCAATTCTCGCCTGCTCATTCACATTACCGGCTTGATGGAGTTAAAATTACAGGAAAACTCCAGCGATATTACTCCTCCGGAATCTGGATTTATGGTAAACCAAAAGCAGGGCCCAAAAGCATTGTATTGATAAAATGAATCATTTATATAAACTCACGATTTTTGATACATAGACACACAAAGAACCATGCAACAAATAAATCACTCATAAAGGAGAATATATCAGTATGAACCAAAATATTCGCATTATGCCCTGTCTGGATATGCAGAATGGTCGGGTGGTGAAAGGTGTTCATTTCATAGACATCCGTGATGCCGGCGATCCGGTGCAGTGCGCAAAAGCCTACTGTGAAACCGGTGCCGATGAACTTGCCATGCTCGATATCACCGCTACTGTAGAGAATCGCTCAACTATGCTTGAGGTAATCAGAAGAGTTGCAGATACAACCACGATCCCCTTCACCGTTGGTGGCGGAATCAGTAGCATTAAGACTGCTGAGACCGTTTTCAATTCCGGCGCAAATAAGGTCTCTACCAGTAGCGCCGCATTCCGCAACCCGGAATTGATAAAGGAAATGATCCGGGAATTTGGCGCTGAAAAAGTGACTGTTGCAATCGATGTCGATAAAAACGAAGCCATGCCCTCAGGATATGAGGTCTACATTAATGGGGGTAGAACCGCAACCGGTACAGATGCAATCGAATGGGCCAGACGAATTGATGATTATGGCGTACAAGTCATTTTGCCGACAAGCAAAGCTGGTGATGGAGCGCAAAGCGGCTATGATCTGCCACTTATCCGCGCCCTGAAAAAAGCGGTGAAAGCAGAGATTGTAGCTTCCGGTGGCGCCGGAAAACTGGAACACTTCCCCGAAGCCATCAACGAGGGTGCAACTATTCTGCTTGCAGCTTCGGTTTTCCATTTTGGTACCATTAAGATTCCCGATCTAAAAAAATATCTCTTTTCACTGGGTTACAAAGTAAAGATTTAGGCTGCACCTGTCCCGGCTGTGTTTGCCGCCTGATCTAATCCCTCGCCCCCCTGATCCCTCGGCCTTTTCCGGTCAGTCCCCCATTGGGGACTTAAGAACGGAAAAGGCCCTTAGATTAGTTAACGGTTACATCATGAGATCTTAAAGTCCCCCATCGGGAGATTTTGGGGCTCTGAACCTCTAAAACAAATCTAATATCGAAGCAAAAGAGATCATGATCCTTACATATTCCAGGATTTGACCTGAGGCGCTTCTGCAGAGAGCTATCTCCAACATAGCATATCACATCCCTGAAATCGAAGTCAAAGGTATATCAATAGAACTAAAAGCACTAACCGATATTAACCCAAATTGTCCAGTTTGGTTTTGTAAGCCACAGAGAACTATCCCATTTCTAAATCTTGGGTTAAATAATATTATTGCCTTTTGAAGAGGGCGAAAGTGTCAGAGCAATAAAAAGGACTCTTCGGCTTATTTAGATAACGAAATAATGGATTTCGTCATGTTTATCACTGTGTTTTTAATCATTTATAGTGAAATAATCGTCGGGCAGGTCAGATTGATCATCGGGCAGGTCATTATGATGTCGGGCAACCCAGAATTGCCATCGGGCAGGTCAGAATTGCTTCGGGCATCCCAACCTAGACTTCGGGCAACTTAGAATGAGTATTTTTTCGGATAAAAGATGGTTCATATAGGTAAAAAGATGAATTATAGAGGTATAAACCCCAAGTTTTCCATTAGAATGTAGCAACTATGTAGTAATGAGAAGAGAATGCTGTCTTTAACTCGAAAGCAAAATCGTTCGCATTCTGATTTCCTGACTGTAGAGCTATCTGTGACTAATAAAGGGCGCCCTCCTTCGGCCACCTGTAGATACTTCGAAGGACGGGTAGCAGGCTGCTACTACAAGGACTGAGCATGCCTTAGCAGAAAAAGATTTCTGAATGTACATCCGGAATGAGAGATTGTTGCCTTTTCCAGGAAAACTGGAAAAACCGCTTAATGGACAATTTGGGTTTAAAAACGATGTGGATGTTATACTCGCTAAATTTGATATTTTGAGTGCAAAATTTCATATTTAAAGTGCTAAAAACAACGTTTTGCATGTTCAAATCAGTTTTTATCTGCCTAAAACAATATTTTGCCTTTTTTTAGCTATTTTTCAACTGTTTTAAATCAAATACTGCTTAATCTAAAACCGGATATGGGAATGTTTCCCCTACAGGGGAAAAAAAACATCGTTAATCTTTTTTTCCTACGGGATTGAAAGCTCTACGAGCTTTGAGATGATCCTGGTATTTTGCAAGGGTGATTAACATAAAAAATGCCTGTAGGGCATTCATTACTCTATATCATAGGTGATAAATGCGCCCACCTTTAGCCCCTGGTTGGAAAGCCACAAGGGGTCCTTTCTATGATAAGGACCTGCATTTTTCCCCTTGGCATCGGCCAGGCGGGTGCGGAACATTTGTGAATGAAGCAATGGCGAGACGGTTTCCAAACGAATGTTATACCGGTTTTTAACATACTGAAGCATCAGAACTGTGCCGAAAGAAACCTCTCTGGTGTAGTTTTCACGCCTGCTATTTACATTGAATTCAACTGAGGCAGAATCGTTTCTTCCAAAATATTTTGTCTGAAAATTGCACTGCACATTTCCTGACATCATTAAACCCAGCCCCATTTTTCCCAGATTATTATTAAAGAGGGGAAACATGGCACTAAGCTCCATCCCGGTGTTAAAGATGTTCTGATTCGCATAGGAAAATGTTTCCCAGACCGTTTCATCAAGGCCTTGTATCGCGGTATTCCAGTAGGTATTGGTACGTCCCCCGTTAAACCAGCGCAAATAGGTGTTATTTGTGCGATAATACTCATATTGCAGCAATATTGCTATGTCAATATAATGAAGCCATGGACCAAGCTTTATATTGATATTAGGATCTGCTTCAAGCAAAAACCCCCTGCGGCTTTCTTTGGAATCCGATTCAATTTCCAGATTGGTGATCAGTGCATTCCCGGCAACATCACCTGTATACCCAACTCGCATAAAAGAGTTCAGAGAAAACAACTCCGCTTTTATCCAGTGAAAATTTCCATATACACTAATCTGCCCCTGATGGCTTTTCTTTGTCCATTCGCTTTTTTCATAATCTCCGATGAAATTCTGGTCTATAACGGTATCACCAGTTAGTTTACTGGCTGAAGTATCGGGTTTCCAGCGATAATGATCCTGACGTCCAAAATTGTATAGAAGAGAAATTCCTGTCTTGATTTTATCAAAAGAAGCACCAGATGTCAGTTCAAGGGTATATATTGGACCTCTGGAGTAACTGCTCTGCAACCATGCATCGCCCTCAGTCCCCCGGACTCCAAAAATGTGACTGCACCCCACCGTGGACCATCCCCATAAGGCACGGCTGGTGGAAACATTCAATGTATCATTTTTTGTGAAGTCAAAATCGCTTTTCAAAGCAAGTGTGTTTTTTACACCAGCTCCTACTCTGATTCCAAAGGGGATATCAAATAACGGAAAACCGGCCGTGGCTGACACTCGAAAGTTATTTAAGGTGTGCCTGAGAGAATAATCAAAAGGGATGTATGTGGTATCACCAGCATTTGAAGCGTTTGTTAAATTACCCTCAGCCCTGTCCCGCAAGGCATCAAGAATGTAATCAAGATCGATTCTCAGGGTGAATTTTTCGGATGGCCGGTAAGAATATCCAAAAGCATTTTCGAATGTATGAAGTTTTGCACTTTCCTTGAAATATGCATCCGATTTAGAGATTTCTGTACCGGTTATGGTGTAAACTGCACCGGATGGTTTGCTGGTTACTTCATCGATATCCCCCCACCATGGAGATTTACAATAACTTGGATAAAAAATCAGTATGTTTGAATACTGCCTGGAAACATCCTGTGGAAATAAAGAAAAGGAGAAATCCGGGTTGGATCCAAAAGAAGCTACTCTGGTATGGGCAGATCCAACTTGAAAAAAACATAATATTACACCTGTTATAAATGCAGTACGGGTTTTCATAACCAGAGCCTTACCTTTAAAGTTAACGGTTATGCTTTCCATGAATGATATTTTTAAGGTTGTCAAATCCGGTGGTCACAAAGAATCCCAATTTTACTCCGGCCTGCGATACCCACATGTTCTTGTGTGCCTGCTCAAACACCACTTCATCTGTATTTGAATCGATGACCTTTGTCCGTGGTGTGAGAGAATAGACCATAGGTTGACTGATATCAAAACGGTATAAAATATCTTTCCTTCTATAAATGATATTTATCACTGAATTCAACCAGGTTTCATGGTCAAAATTCTTGCGTACATGTACTTCGGAGAAAGTGATATCTGATCCGCCTGCTCTGCTGTTTCCAAAGTACTTGTTGGTCCATTCAAAACGGGTCCACAACATGGCCATTACACCGATGGCTACACTCCTGTCCTTATTTCCATATATTGGGAATACAGGATTGAGATCGAGTGCTATTTCAAAAAAATTTTCATTCCAGTAGGAGCTATTCTCCCAGGCATATTCAGGCCCTATATGTACACGTGAACTGACATAAGCATCCTTTTGACCACCACCAACCCAGTGTGGAGCCTTGTGGCTGTAATGCATATAAGAATAATTGCACAATATGGCGGCATCGATGTAAGTCTGCTTTGAACGCCATGGGTACAGACTGACATTGGGGTTAATTTGAATCACAAAATTTTTCAGACTCTGTTTATGACCGTTTTCTAAATCAGGGTTTCCAATCGCGTGTTCGGTGGTATCCAGTAAAGTCAGACGGGTAAGCACGAGTGTAGCAAAGCGATACTTCTCTCCCTGGGACCAGATGTAATTGCCATAGAGCCGGTAGGTAGTGTTTCTTACTTTATGAGCTTCATCGTGAACATAATTTTTTATAGTGTCATTGTAATTATAGGTATCCAGGTTTCCGAAATTATATCTGAAACGGGCCCCCAGATCCAGCCTGGGAAATGTGGCACCTGATTGTAAATCAAATTCCATCAGAGGCCCCAATGAGTAACTGTTCTGCTCCTGAGCATATACCAGATGGTTACCGTTTCCTAAAATATCACCACCCTGAGAAGCAGACCACCCCCAGTAGAGCCTGTTGGGATTTCCAGGGATATCGCTTTTTAAATCTGGTTTACTGGTTGCAATCCCGCCCAGCCCGATTTTGATTCCAACAGGAACTTCCCCTATTTTTTTTGCCAATATCGAATTAAGATAAATTTCATGAAATGAATTATGCTCCTCATATTGAAAGCTTATATTATCCACTTTTCCCGATGCTTCCGTAAGCATAGGCCAGGCGCTATAACGAAGATCAAAACGGGCTTTAATTGCATGTTTAAGCGAACGGCTGAAACCGATCTGGTTTTGAATGGCATTTATGCGGGATTTATGCTCGAAGGAGTTACCGTTTTGATCAACAACACTCTCCCCTGTTGCAAGATAAGTGTTATTTGGCCTGTTGGCCGATTCATTCACCGGTTTATTGGGTGGATCATCCACATCACTCCACCATGGTTTCCTTTCATAACTTAACGAATAGAAAACATTGTCACTGTCAAATTTCAAAAGATCCTGAGGGAAAGCAAGAATGGTAAGACTGGGATTTGAACCAACCAGAAAGACTCTTGCGTCAATCTCTGAAACCCAAAGGCTAAGGAGAAGAATCAATACTGCCAATATTTTTCCTGTAAACACAATCGACATTTCCTTATGAGTTTTTAAACCTCATTTTTTTCTTACAAACAATATCCCTGGAAATCAGCCAGCGATCTCATGCGATTCATCAAATAATCATCGGCAATCAACTATAAACATAATCTAACAATTTAATTTCTGATTCACCGTAAAAGAGATGAATATAGAAAAAGACAGCTCAACTAAAGAGTTTACCCGTCCATTTTTCCGGCGGGTGTGTATGAACCAACTCCGATTCCGGTGTTATTGTAAGGTATAACATTTATGCTGTTGATCGGGCAAGCAGTATTTACGGAAAGGATTTTTTTTAAGAGCAGCAGATTAAGACTTTTATCAATTTGTTTAGCACACAATAAAAAATGCCCCTCAAAAAGCGAGGGGCACAGGAAAAATATTACTATTCTGAACAGATCCGATATTAATCTATTCTATGTAGCTCAACTCTTCTGTTTCTCTCTCTTCCTTCGGCAGTAGCATTATCAGCTATTGGGAAAGCCTCACCATAACCGACAGCTCTGAGCCGGTCCGAGGAAATACCCTTCTTGATCAGGTACAATCTGACAGCATCGGCACGTGCCTGTGACAGTTTCAAATTGGCAGCATCACTACCCTGACTGTCGGTATGTCCCTGAATCTCCAGTTTTACCTCTTTCCACTCGGCAAGAGACTCGTAGACCTGATCCAGAATGGTGTAGGAATTAACATTGAGAACCGCCTTACCTGACATGAACGTTACACCTGCAAGGATCAGTTTTCCACGTTGGATTTCCTGAGTTTTCGGACATCCATCATTGGTGGGTAGTCCTTTTACCCCCGGACACTTATCAAGGCTATCAACGACACCATCTCCGTCATTATCCAACTCCGGACACCCATCATTGTCTTCAAAGCCATCCAGATCCTCTGGCTTGTCCGGACACAAGTCATTACCATCAAGGATTCCATCTTTGTCATTATCCGGTTCAGGACATCCGTCATCATCTTCAAAACCGTCCTTGTCCTCTGCTTCGTTTGGACACTTGTCCTTCTCATCAGGAATACCATCTTTATCATTATCCGGATCAGGGCATCCATCGTCATCTTCAAAGCCATCCTTATCTTCCGCTTCATTAGGACACTTATCTTTAACATCAGAGACACCATCATTGTCGTTGTCCAGATCCGGGCATCCATCATCATCTTCAAAGCCATCCTTGTCCTCTGGCTCATTTGGACATTTATCATGCTTATTATCAATTCCATCCTGATCGCTGTCCTGCTCTTTAAGTATTCCCTTCCATCCAAATGCGATCTGGGTCCCAAAACGGGGGAGTGGATTTGTAGAGTAATTGTATCCGTTTTTGCTCCATTTGGTAACATTAACATCTCTGTCGGAAATACCGAAATCCCCAGCTAAAGTCAGAAACATTCCATTGGGAAAATTGAACTTCACCCCAGGAGTCAACCAGACCTGATCATCGTTGAAAGAAGTGGCATCGAATTTTTCGGTATAATGTTTAACTGAAGATTCTCCGGTAATTTCAGTGAACAATGTGATAAGCGGGGCAGGGGTATACTCTACGGCCACAGCTCCCAGCACAGCACTTCTGCTTTTCTGTGGTGCAACAACACAACCCAGGTTTGCATGAAGTTGCAGAGGGATGGGACTTGAAAGCCTGTCAAAGTTCATGGTCCACAAGATCATAGGGCTTAAAAAATAAGCATTTTTAGCAAGCGTATTGACCTTGCTGCCCTGATTATCTGTTACGTAATAAGAGTGTCTTGCAAAAAGCCCTCTTTTGTTCTGTCCTGTAGGGAAAGTCAATTTGAGAGCATAAGCATGACTTATAAAGGCACTGTCTTTCTGGAAAGGATTACCCAGTTTAAGGGCAACTCCCAGATCACCAATACCAGAGAGTTTCTGCTCAAAACCAGAGACATCATAATAAGCAGGAATATCAAAACTAAAATCAAGATGTTGAAACAATCCATACCCGATATAGAAGTTTCCGGAAAACAGATGCGAAGCATCATGGGAAATTACGGCACCTTTTCTTCTTACCTCAGTCAGATAGTCTTTATCTGCGGCATATTTGAAACTGCTTCCGATGTAGAAACCGGTTTTGCCCAGGGTGTTTGCTGAAAATGTTCTGATCACACCGGATTGTCCGGATGTGTTGACATCATTTGCAGTTACCGTAATTGCAAAAGACAGCACAATGGCTCCAATAAAGAGCCTTTTAATTAACCGCATAAGCATCTCCTTGCGTGTGAACATTGAAAAAACTGCCATGCTGATTATCACGTAATTTTAAAGTAAAATCTTAATATAAATAAAACGGTTAACTTGTACACAGAATTCCTTAAATTTTATCATTTAATTCCATGTCCTCCGGCAATACAAATAACAGTTTAACCATTTCCTTTATTTTCCTTTGTACTATAATTGTCTGACATGGTTTTTCCGATTTTTTAGCATCAACGCTTCGAAGAAACCTTTTCAATTCAATGATATAATTCGATTATACCCTTTTATCAATAGATTACCGGAATCAAATTTTTGGCAGGATACAATATTGGTAGAGGATACAAAAAGAAGTGAGCATTATAGCTGAGAAACTGGGATTGGCGGCAAAATGACTGCCTGTTCTCTTAATTGGTAAATTGCTGCACAACTGCAGCTATCTCTTTCATCAGCTCGAGGCCGTTTTCTTTACGCAGAATATTCCCGGTTACTATAATATCAGCTCCGGCATTCAGTTTTTCCACAGCATCGGCACTGCTGCAGATTCCCCCGCCAACAATAATGGGAATGTCTACAAATGCACGAACCATCTTTATCATCTCTGGTGGAACCGATTTCAATGCTCCGCTTCCGGCTTCCAGATACACCATACTCATACCCATATACTGGGCAGCCAGTGCATGAGCGGCAGCAATTTCCGGTTTATTACGCGGCAAGGGACGGGTATTACTCATGAATTCAACAGAGCTGACCGTGCCGGATTCCACAAGCATATATGCAGTAGAAATAGGTTCCAAACCGAAGTCTTTTATTACAGGAGCCGCCTTAACATGTTCACCAATAAGGTTTGCAGGATTACGCCCGGAGACAAGCGAAAGATATAACAGCGCATCGGCATGTCTGGAAAGCTGAGTAGCATCGCCAGGAAAAAGAATGACCGGAATCGATGCATTTTCTTTAAGGGTAAGAACAAACTGATCAAAATGATTGGAGTAGATGAGACTGCCTCCCACTAGCAGTGCATTCGCACCACAAGCCTGAGATTCTGCTGCTACTCTGGAAGCCTCTTTCAGAGAAAAATCATCTGGGTCCAGAAGCACCCAGTAACACTTCTTCCCACTATCCAGTCTGCCCTGCAAAGCTTCTTTGACACTCTTTTTCATGATACTTTTGCTTTCGATTCAATAATAAGTGCTGCAGTCTTTAGCGCCTGCTCCAGTTTAGATGGATCCTTGCCACCAGCCTGCGCTCTCACCGCAGATCCACCCCCACCTCCTCCGGCTTGCTGAGCAGCAGCTTTTACCAGTTCTCCACAATGAACTCCGTATTTTTTTACGACATCATTACCTGCACTGGCAGCAAACTGCACCTTTCCATCAACTGAGGCACCAATTACAATTACCATATTTGTCAGATTATTACTTTTGATTGTATCTGAAACTGCATCTGTAATTCTGGCAAAGGAATCCTTATCCAGATCCCCAAGATTACTGCTGATCCAGGGGAATGCTCCCTCTTTACGGGAAGCCTGTTCGAAAAGATTGTCAATGATTCCAGAAATCCTGCTCTTTGAAAGCTCTGCTACCTTATCCTCCAGCTTCTTTACAGTATCGAGAAGGCTTTCCACTCTCATCTGAAGTTTGTCTTCACCCGACTTTAGCAGATTTGACAAACCAGACAGTTTCTCCTCTTTATTATTCAGAAAATCAATTACTGATAATCCGGTAATCGCACTTATCCGGCGTACACCCGCACTGATACTGGTCTCCTCCGTGATATGCAATAAACCGATCTGCCCGGTTGACACCACATGAGTTCCCCCGCAAAGCTCTTTGCTCAGTTCACCCATGCTCACCACTCTTACCTTGTCACCATATTTTTCACCGAATAAAGCGGTCGCCCCTTCATCCTTAGCTGCTTTCAGTTCCTTTATTTCGGTACTAACCGCTACATCCCTGAGAATCCATTCGTTAACCAGCCGTTCCACAGTTTTAATTTCATCTGTAGTCATGGCTTTAAAATGAGTAAAATCAAAACGCAATCCATAGGGGTCAACTTTAGAGCCAGACTGCTGAACGTGGGTGCCCAATACTTTTCTGAGCGCAGCCTGAATCAGGTGGGTCGCAGAATGATTTCTACGGGTCGCCTGGCGAAGTACTGTGTCAATAGTGGCATCAACAGGTCCCTGGAAGTCATCTTTTGTTAAGGGCTGAGCACAACAGGTCCTGTGAATGACAAGATCATTCCATTTGAAAGTATCCTTAACCGTGATCTGCTTCCCTGAAGCAGTCACCATGATTCCGGTATCCCCAACCTGTCCGCCGGATTCCGCATAAAAAGGCGTTCTGTCTAAAATTAACAGATATACGGTTTGTCCATCTGCTGTTTCAAAAGATTTATATCTGCAGACATTTACTGCAATATGCTCCTGAAGATACCCCACAAATTCGGTCCCACATACAGGCTTAAGCTCTATCCACCCCTCAGGGGTCAGTCCCTCATCTGCTTTGCGGGATTCGCGCGCACGTTCCTTCTGTTTTTCCATCAATTGAGCATAACCCTGCTCATCTATAGATAGGTTCTGCTCTTCAGCCATAAGACGGGTAAGGTCCATAGGGAACCCATAAGTGTCGTACAATGAGAAAACATCTGCTCCGGAAAGAACACTTATATTTTTGAGCTTACTGGCCTGTACCATCTGATTGAATTTCTCGATACCCTGCTCCAGTGTAGCTCCGAAACGCTCCTCTTCAGCACGGATGACTTCCTGCACAAAACTCTGCCGCTCAGCTATCTCCGGAAACGCCTCACCCATTTCATTGACAAGCACAGGCACCAGATTAAAAAGAAAAGGCTCTTTCAAACCCAGCTCTCGTGCAAATCTTGCTGCTCTTCTGAGTAATCGCCGAAGCACATATCCTCTTCCTTCATTAGACGGAAAAGCACCATCTGTGATCGCAAAAACCAGTGCACGAATATGATCAGCTATGACCCGGTGAGCAGTTCCCTGCGGTCCCCTGGAATATTGCTTACCACTGAGTTTTTCAATTTCAGCTATAACAGGTTGAAAAAGATCGGTATCATAATTGGATGTAACCCCCTGAATAACCGATACGATACGCTCAAAGCCCATTCCAGTGTCAACATGCTTGTTGGGAAGAGGCTTAAGCGAACCATCCTTTTCTCGATTGTACTGAATGAATACCAGATTCCATAATTCGCGGTATCGGTCATTCTGGCCGTTTATACCTTTAATGGGGTCATTAAAAGTCTCTTTCTGCGTCGATAAATCCCCAATGTCGTAATGAATTTCAGAGCAAGGACCACAAGGCCCAGTGTCTCCCATTTCCCAGAAATTGCTCTTATCCCCGAACTTCAGAATACGTTCATGAGCAATGTCGGTTTCACTCTTCCATAACGCCTCGGCCTCATCATCAGAATGATGTATTGTTACAAAAAGCCGTTCCCTGGGGAGTTTCCAGATTTTGGTGAAAAGCTCCCAGGCCCAGCCGATAGCTTCTTTCTTATAATAATCCCCAAAAGACCAGTTTCCAAGCATCTCAAAGAATGTATGATGATAGTGATCACGGCCCACCTCTTCAAGATCATTATGTTTTCCTGAAACCCGCATGCATTTCTGGGAATTGACAGCACGTGTTAATTTACCGGGATTATCACCCAGAAAGATTGACTTAAACTGATTCATTCCGGCATTGGTGAAAAGAAGTGTCGGGTCATCCTGTGGTACCACCGGTGCACTGGGCACAAATAAATGCTTACGCTCCGTAAAAAAGCTTATAAAATCATTACGAATAGTTTTTGAAGATTTCATAGAAACAGAGATTTTTCCGTTGTTAAGAACACCACGTCAAAAGAAATTAAACGATTTATTTTGCTACTCCAATAGCTCTGCAGGAACCTCTTCAGAGCTGTCTTCTGCCAATACTTTCTTTAAAGCACCTTTTTCGCGTACTTCCTGCTCAATGGCCTGAAGAATGTCACGGTTCTCAATCAAAAAATCACGCACCTTCTCTCGTCCCTGCCCGATTCTTTCGCCTTTATAAGAAAACCATGATCCACTTTTCTCCACTATTCCCATTTCCGCAGCCAAATCAAGCAAATCACCCTCAAACGAGATACCTTTACCATAAAGAATATCAAATTCTGCCTCTTTAAAGGGCGGAGCGACCTTGTTTTTTACCACTTTAGCCCGGGTACGGTTTCCTATCACATTCTCTCCATCTTTAATAGCCGCAATCCTGCGGATGTCGATTCTTACTGATGAGTAGAATTTCAGTGCATTTCCACCGGTTGTAGTCTCAGGGTTGCCAAACATAACACCGATTTTCATACGGAGTTGATTTATAAAAATAAGGCATGTTTTTGATTTTGAAATGATTCCAGTCAGTTTGCGAAGAGCTTGAGACATTAGCCGCGCTTGCAAACCCACATGATTATCGCCCATATCGCCTTCTATTTCAGCGGCAGGAACCAGCGCCGCGACACTGTCTACAACTATTATATCCACCGCTCCGCTGCGTACCAGTGTGTCTGCAATCTCCAGGGCCTGTTCGCCGGTATCGGGCTGAGAGACCAACAGATTATCGATATCAACTCCCAGATTCTTTGCATACGCCGCATCGAATGCATATTCAGCATCGATCAATACGGCAATTCCTCCCTTTTTCTGGGCATTGGCAATAGCATGAAGTGCCAGAGTGGTTTTCCCAGATGATTCCGGACCATAAATTTCTATTATTCTCCCCTTGGGAAATCCACCAACCCCCAGAGCAAGATCAAGTGAGAGCGCTCCTGAAGAGATCACAGGTGTATCAACCTGAAGACTTGCGGTACCCAGACGCATTATCGAACCCTTACCATGCGCTTTTTCGATCTGACTAACCGCCTGGTCCAATGCACTGTTTCTGCTTTTTGACTCTTCGCTAATACTGCTCTTTTTTGCCACGAAGAACTCCTCTCAATAATTTTAATTTTCCGGATGTTGTTCAAAACATGATTTGACGGGATGATTTCTAAAGATACGATTTGGCGGCTATTATGGAAAGAAGATACCTTTGTACCACAAGATAAAAGTAAGCGTAGGGAAACAGTCATCAACAAGCCATGTACAATATATTCAATGCTTTATCGTATTTATCGGTTCCTGATGAAGACCAGGCCGCAACTTTCGAAGGTGCTTATATATGAACTCTTTTTTGTCCACATTAGCCAGTGCCGGTTTAATCCTGCTACCCCTGTTTCCTGCCGAAGCAAACCCCGGCAATGATTTAAACCGTAAACAAGTAATCGATACCTTCTCTGTGAAAAATCACTCCGGAGAAAATCTTCCTTCTGGATGGCATCCCAGCAGAAAAGACATCTCCATGTTCTCCATACAAAAAGAATCGGATAAAGAATTTCTACGGGTAAAAACTGAAGGCGGTTGTACCAGTATAGGCAAAAAACACAACTTTTCCGTTGAACACTACCCGTTTCTTTCCTGGAAATGGCGCATTCACAAACTTCCTTCCGGTGGAGATGAGACAAAAAGGAATAAAAACGACAGCGGTGCTGGAATCTATGTCATCTTTAAAGGCAAGTTCAAATTCAATGACATCATTAAATATGTATGGAGCAGCACACTGCCACCTGGTACCACTGTCAACAGTCCCTATAACAGCAGAGCGCGTATTGTGGTTTTAAGAAGCGGCACCGAAAAAAAAGGACAATGGATTACCCAGAAAGTGAATATAAGGGAAGATTACATCCGCTTATTTGGCAAAAATCCTCCGGATGTAGAGGTAATCGGCCTTCTCAGTGATGCCGATAACACCAATTCAGATGCTATGGCCGATTATGACGATATCCAGATATCAAATTAACCGTAGTAGTCGCCAACTGCAGATTGGAACAGAGTAGGGCAGGATCAGCAATTCGGATTGCAGTTTATCACATAGAACATTGCCGCTCAGGCTTTTTTTGCAGATCTGAGTGCTTCCTTACCGATCAATTTGAACGAATCAAACATTATCTCCACATCCTTATCCATCGTATGCGAGATACTCGATACAACTTTAATTTGATAAAGCCGGTTATTCACTAAAAAAAGGCGTGCTCTGATGTATTCTTTCTGCGGACCGACAATTTTCAGCTCACGGCCTGGATTTCCCTGCAAATCAATGGTATTCTCAGTCATTAGCTTTCCATGACTATCCATGACAGTTCCATAACTTGCACCATTCAGTAGTTCCTCTGCGCCCTGCTCTTCAACCATGAAATGAGGATAGTCCACATAAACTACAGTGTAATCATGATGTTTTGACTTTGCACTATAGGTAAAGATTTCAACTGGGCCGATTTCTGAATTCAAATTTTCCCTTTTCTCCTGTACCTTACCAGGCAACAATACAGAAAACGCGTTATCAGGGGATATGAATTTGGCCATTACTGTATCCGATTGAATATCGATTCGATTATCAGATCGCTTATCAGTCGGGTTGGTAAAAAGCCATATAAGTGCTGCTGTGATTAATGCCACAGTTATCAGGGGAATTATTGAACCATTTTTAAGGGGATGTATTAATCGGAAACTCTTTGCAGATCTGGCAATATTTCCCTTGCCATTTTTATCAAACTTTTGACTGCACTCCTCATTGCAAAACGAGCCATTTCCAACCTGAAGCATAGTATTGTTAGCAATCTCTTTTCCACAACTGGAACATTTAGCCATTAAATCCTCCAGATTTTCACTGTTTATTGCACATTTAATTGCCTGAATTGCTCAATTAAATAGCAATATAATTGTTGAGTTAAAAATCTGTAAATATAAGGCAACACTTTAAAAAAAAAAGTCCTCTCATCATTTCAGATAAGAAGACTTTAATCTCATATTCTGATCGGGCAGATACCCGGATCTTTTAAAAGAATAATCCGGCAGTAACTTTGCTCACCCGAGGTCCGGTTACCAGATTGCTCCATCCTCCCAGGTCAATATTGAGATCCAGAGTAAACACCCCTTTTTGAAT
>JAAYPC010000079.1 GCA_012519985.1 Fibrobacter sp. | reverse complement strand
GTACCAATAAAAGTGCAGATCTTACCTGAAGCTCGTATCGCCGTACGAACAAAAGTGCAGATCTTACCTGAAGCTCGTATCGTCGTACGAATAAAAGTGCTGATCTTACCTGAGACTCGTATCGTCGTACCAATAAAAGTGCAGATCTTACCTGAAGCTCGTATCGCCGTACGAATAAAAGTGCAGATCTTACCTGAAGCTCGTATCGTCGTACGAATAAAAGTGCAGATCTTACCTGAAGCTCGTATCGCCGTACGAACAAAAGTGCAGATCTTACCTGAAGCTGGTATCGTCGTACGAATAAAAGTGCAGATCTTAACTGAAGCTGGTATCGCCTTACGAACCAAAGTGCAGATCTAAACTGTTTGGTTTACCGGTTCAATGCGTGGTTACGTGATTTTGTACTGCTAAATTGTTTGTACCTGCTGATTCACGCGTGGTTTGGTAATTCTGAAGTGTATAGACTACAGCTTCTCACGTGAATGGTACTTCCATCAAGTACTTAGACTGTAAATTTGCACAGGAACGTAGGTTTATATCGGAAATTGTAAAAATGCAGAGACAAAGGAGAAAGGAAACCTCGAGTTCCGGTTTCCGTTCCTTCGCTTTACCAGATTAATTACACTGCACTTATTGCTTTATCGATCTCTGCGATCAGGTCATCAGAATTCTCCAGCCCTACCGACATCCTGATAAAATCATCATAAACACCGGACTTTTCCCTTTCTTCTGCGGTCATGTTTCTGTGAGTCGTACTGGCAGGATGAATAACAAGAGTTTTTGTGTCACCGATGTTAGTGGTGTGAGTCAATAGTCTTATATCATTTATGAATTTTTTACATTTCTCATATCCGCCCTTGAGGCCAAAACCGATCATAGCACCAAAATAACCTCCCAGATACTTCATTGCATTCCGGTAGCTTTTATGGTTTTCCAATCCAGGATAACATACCCATGCTACCGATGGGTGATTGCTGAGGAATGTGGCTATTTTCATGGCATTATTGCAATGACGTTCCATTCGCACATGCATACTTTCCAATCCACGGATCAGCAAAAATGCATGGAATGGAGCCATACATCCACCGGTATTCATAAGTACTTTCCCTCTCATCCGATAAAGAAAAGCCTCTTTACCATATTTTTCCATGTAGTTTTTTCCACCAGGTGCTTCCTCGTATAACAGCGGATACCTTTCTTTGTCAAAGTCAAATGTACCGGCATCAACCACAAATCCACCTATGATACTTCCGTGTCCATCCATGTATTTGGTACAGGAGTGATATACAAAATCTGCTCCATGTGCAATGGGGTTACATAATATGGGAGTGGCAATAGTGTTATCGACTGCCAAGGGGATTTTTTTCAGTTTGGCTAAAGACGCAATCTCTTCTATATCGGGCACAACCAGTGTAGGATTAGCCAGGTTTTCGACCCATATCAGTTTTGTCTGATCTGTGATACAGTTTTTCAGTTCATCAATATTTAACGGATTAAAAAATGAGGTTTTATATCCCAGAGTAGCTAAAGTATCCTTAAAAAGTCCAACCGATCCTCCATAAAGGCAATTTGCGGCTGCAATATGATCACCCGGTTTAAGAAAGTTAAGGATAAAAGAGAGAAGTGCAGACATTCCTGAAGCAAAACCAACAGCACCAATTCCCCCTTCCAACATTGCCACCCTTTTTTCCGCTTCCTCCACAGTTGGATTACCTAATCTCATATAGACAAAACCATCGCTGTCCATATTAAACAGGCTTGCGGCATGATCGGTTGAATCATAGACAAAAGCAGAACTCTGATATAGCGGTACTGCCCTGGAACGGTTATGCTTAACAGGATTATAAGCCCCATGTACACAGATAGTTTCTTTTGAATAGCAGGATTTATCTTGCATATTAGTTCCTTTTTGAAAGTGAGATTCTGAAAAATAATTGAATCCTTTTACCAAAAAAATGATAGGTAATTTCCTCTTTGCCCACTTTATTAAAAAAAGGGCTTTGAATCTGGTAGTTTTAAGCGTCAAATGACGGATTATTGTTACTTTGGTTCTATTTTTTATTGAATAATCTAAAATTAAAGTTGTTTTATATTACCGTGAATTATATATTTACTGGGAGATATCGGTCTGTTGATGCATTCCCTTTTTTTTATGCCTCATATTCCGGGTGTTGAAACAATCATTTTATTAAGAGTTTTTGATATTTTAGATATAGATACTAAACCCGGTTACATCTTTGGTTTTTTAATAAAAATCCACCCTTGTACCCGCTTATTAAAAATCTGACGAAAATTTCCATGTGATTCTGTCACATTATTTTTTATTTATTTTTTTCTGGAGGACGCATGTCTAAGAAGCTTTATGTAGGTAATCTGTCATTTTCGAGCACAGAAGAGTCCATCAAGGATCTTTTCTCTCAGTATGGCGAAGTACTTTCCATTAAAATTCCAACAGATCAGATGACAGGAAGACCCCGTGGTTTCTGCTTTGTTGAAATGGAAAATGCAGAAGAAGCCATCAATCAGCTCAATAATTTCACTTTTGATGGAAGAGCCCTGAAAGTCAATGTTGCAAGAGAAAACCCGCAGGGTGGTGGTTCTCGCGGTTTTGGCAGATCGGGTGGATTTGGCAATCGCAATAGGAACAGAAACTATTGATCCGATTGACAGTTCAAATGCTTCCTTCAGGATGATTTGATTTTCGAGACTTTCATTGGCGCGGGCGATCCTGTCGGTTGCCCCCCGGAAAGTCTCTTTTTATTTCTTCAATCTGGTTAAAGCAACTATTTTTCTGGTCAATGATCTTTGGTCAATAATTCTGACCTGCAGCATTTTTGCTCCCAAGCCCTGTTTGAAATTGGAAACTCCCTCCAGTCCACCACTTGGGTTGCAATCAAACCAATGATAATTATTCTTACATGCATGCTCTATTGCATGCTGATAAAGCAGATTATTAGGTCTACAGTGGAAATAACCGGAAAGACCGGCACCGTTCCAGGCCACTGCATGTTTATTCCAGTAAAAACATAATATGCCGGCTATGACTTTACCATTCAGATCAGCAATCCAAAGTTTTCGTAATGATGGATCCAGTTGATGAAGTATTTCAAAGAGCCGCTGATCATATTTTACTCCTGAAAAGATCTTTCTGTCTTTCCACCTGGCTATTGACTCATTATAAACATCACAGTACTCAAGCCACTTTGAGAAATCTTCCGCAACCTGAACCGTAACTCCGCATTTTTCTGCTGTTTTGAGGTTTTTGCGGTGATAGTATTTACTGTTTTTAATAACGCTTTCCATTCCACTGCTCAAATCAATCGATGAGGTACCAATGTCACTGGCTTTTTCCATGGAAACAGCAGGAAAAAGAGGGTTGTATGGGTTTTCTACCAGTATTAAATCCTTATATTTCTTCCTTATATACTTGAGCAAGGAACTGACATGTTCAGGTTGAAGCTTTTCCGTGGTTATCCAACCACCGTAGGTGGATGCGGGCATGCTGATTCCTATTCTCAGCCAGCCGATTTTTTTTACCGCTAAAGGGAACAGCACCTTTTTCCCATCACTAAATTCAATTATTCTGGTGTCCGCTTTTATTCTTCCCCCTGACCATTTCTCAAATGCCCTGACCCACATTGGTGTCTGAAAAAATGTTGTATAGGAGCAATCAATGCAGTAAGAAAGCCATTGAGAATCGCAAACCGGAGAATCACTGCAGATGCTGAATTTAAGATCGTTCATTTGTGTTCTCCATTATGTTACGGTAAATAGAAGTAATCTTTGTAACCTGTTTTTCTATGGAGTGATTTTTCTGTACATGTGCATAACCCTGTTGTCCCATCCGGTTTCGCAGTTGCGGGTTCTGAGCCATCAGAAGAAGATTTCTGGTCAATTGATCGACATCATGCTCATTGCACAACAAACCGCCTTTTTGATGCAGCACAATTTCAGGAATATCACAATGATTAGTGCTTATCACCACCTTTTCTGCTGCTTGCGCTTCAATACAGACTACTGGGGCTCCACCTTCAGTATCTCCATCGGCAGCAGTACAACTTGGGGCTAAAACAACATCACATAAAGCAAGCAGTTCATGGTACCGGTCTACATTTACCATTCCGTGGAAAATGACCCTTGACAGGCATCCATTGTCTTTGAAATATTCCTGCGCTTGCTTTCTATATTTGCCCTCTCCCACCATGTGAAGTTCTGCATCGGGAAAACTCTTAAGAAGTCCGCAGAATGCCCGTGCAGCATCCATTGCCCCTTTTTTTTCTCTTTCAAGACCGATGAAAAGTATCTTGAAAACCGGTTCGTCAGTTCTGAATCTACTCAGTTTTTTACGGATTCTTTCGATATCAATACCAATGTGTATGACATTTATCTTTTGGGGATCACAACCGATTTCAACCAGTTTATTTGCCATGTGATGTCCCTCTACGATAAACGCACTTCCGGTTTTAAACAGACTGGCATATTTTTTCTTCCAATATTTACGTCTGGGCAATTTGTTTACATCCAGACCATAAAAGGTAGTCACCAGTGGAATCTTGTGCTGAGAAGCAACATTTATAACCCTGCAGGATTCAGTGGAAAAATGGCCGTGAATTATATGTGGCATCTCTTTACATATTATGGAATTGTAGAAAGACTGGAACGGCCAGATTTTCATTCTGGAGATTTGTTTAAAAATCTTTTGCCTGAATTCGCCTTCACATGCAGAATAAAGAGTCTTTACCGGGAATAAAGACTCGTTTTTAAGGAATTGAGAGATTACCAGGTGATCACAAGCATCATTATAATGCAGTTGATTAAAAATCCAGTTTTCAGTAACCGGCAGAAAGGTGTGCAAAACATGTGCGACTTTTATCCTTTGCATAAGGGGTTATCTTTTTAGAATGGAGCGGATGGTTTCTATCAAGAACTGACGGGATCTGATAATTTTCAGGTATTCAATATTTTTAAGGCTTTTCACTAGTAATGGATAATACTTTTCCCCTTCATATTTTTTAATCATATATTCCCTTGCATCGAGATAACGCCTGCGGCTCCACGAAACTCTCTGCTGATCATGCATATCATCACACCAGGTAAGCGGCTCGGGTGTCCAGCATGCTTTCCACCTTTTTAAAAGTCTGATGTAAAGGTCATAGTCCTGAAGAGCAGGAAGAGACGCATCAAACCCACCTACTGCTTCCAGATGTGATCTCCATGCCACCACAGATGAGGTACTACCAATAAAGTTTTTCTTCATTACAGACTTGAAATGATCGGGAAAACCGGGTTTACGAAAAGAGTAACGCAAAGAACCATTCTGTCCACGAATAGACAAGCCAGTATAGCAAAGTGCAATATCGGTATTTTTCATTAGCAAGGCCTGAGTGTAAAGCTTATCAGGCTGCCACTTGTCATCATCATCCAGAAAAGCAACGATTTCATTTCTGGCTTGAGAGAGTCCCAGATTCCGGCAGTAAGCTCCACCTTTGTTTCCGCCGCTTTTTATATAGGTTATGTCGTACTGTCTGAGGTATTGCTCGATGTTATTACCGGAAACATCAGTCTCGGTGCTATCATCAACTACTATGATTTCAAAAGAAATTAATCTCTGGCTCAGAACACTTTGTACGGCCCGTTTAAGCAGTTCGTTGCGGTTGCAGGTAGGAATGACTACTGAAAAACTATGCAAAATAATCACCGGATTGGATTACTCAGGGAGTTATTATGAATTTACTGGCTTTCTTTAATTTATCCCCATGAATCAAATAAAAATAGGTTCCCGGCACTGTTCCTGAGGGAGGAGTCCAGGTGTAATAGGTGCCCTCTTTACTTTCACGTGCCACTTTTGCCTTATCGATCAGCTTTCCGCTCAGGTCATAGATTTCCACTTTGCTTCCACCAGGGATATTCTTGAAGTGAATCATCGAGTGACGTTTTTTACTGAAAGGATTAGGATAGACAAGCACAGTTGAACTGGTATTCTCTGAAAATTTATATCCGATCGATAACCTGGAAATACCATCCTCTGTTGCTACCCAAAGCAGACCATTTTTCCTGTCCAGAGCCAGATCTGTTATATTAGTGGAAATCAACCCATGAGATGTCCCGAAAACGGTCCGCTCATTTGTAAGAAGGTCATATCTTACCACTCCCTCTTTAGCTACTCCCATCCAGAGTACTGAGGCATCTTCTGCTTCAATTGCTCTTACCCCAGTTCCAAATTCCTCATACAATTCCAGCGTATCACTAATATAGGGAAAAAGAGGATCGCTGAGTCTGGTCTCAAGTTTGTAAACTCCGTTCTGAGTAACTATCCAGGTTGTCCCATCATCTGTACTTGCCATGTCCAGGATATTACCCAGTGCCTGAAGGTCTCCGAATTCATTTCTTCCTCTTGTGAAAACACCCCGAACTGATACGGAATCTTTCAAAGGATTTCCATTATGATTGAAAACTATTACTTTTCCATCCCTGCTGCCAGCAATAATGTTTCCCTCTTTGTCTACATTCAAAAAGGTGTAATCATTAGAGTGACCGATATCGTTTACACCAAAGAACCAGCGGAAATGAGCTTTCTCAGGATCTTTTTGCTCGGTATCCGGTTCATGCTCGGAGTCATAACAGAGCAATGCGTGGTGATTGTAAGAGTTGTTAACGTTTCTCCAGAAAGAGATCCAGATGTATCCCGAAGAATCCTGTGCTATCGCATCATTTTTAGTCCAAAGTGATTTGTTATGGTAAAATTTGGACGGAGCACCGGTTCCCGATTGTTGTAATTCGCTGAATACCGACCATTTGTCTGACTCTGGCAAATAACATTTTGTTCCACCTCCAGAAAAACCAAACCACATTTTCCATTGTTCGGAACCTTTACCTGTATGACGGCTTTCTGTGATGCCAATAGAGTTGGGATTATCGCCAAAGGGGCCCATTTCAGGATAATTTTTATAGTTATAAAGTTTCCACTGATCATTCTGCAAAGACATTATTGCATGCCACCAACGGAAGTTACTTGCATCTATACTGGGAATCAGCCACACATTGGAAGCATGATCAACATATATTCTGTTTATATTTGCACAAGTCATTCCCGGGATGCTGTAATTGGTAGCGTTTTTTCCATCCCAATGGTAAAAATAATTCTCCTTTGTACCAATCCAGCATTCGTTTCCATTTGATTTTATGACTGTAATATCACTGGGAAACTTGTAAACCTCCTTATTATTGCTGTAAAGAGTGCGGTTATCCGAATGAAGTATTTCACCTTTAAACACTGCTGAAAAACCGGAAAATGCCTTAACTTTCCCGGAGATAACAAGAAAACTCCGTACCGAACTTGCTGTTGATGTATCCAGAACCCATATACCAGGATCATACATGTTTTTTATGGATTCTATTCCCCCAGAGATGTTCAACTTTGCTATGCCATGATCCAGACCGACATAAATAGTATTATTGTGAATCAACAGCGCATTTACCCTTGCAGTGGGGAGAGTATCAAATTTAGTGGCGCTTTTAACTGCATTCATCTTTTTTGTATCGAAAATGCTTAGTCCATTTACAGAACCAACTATCATGTACTTACCATGGCTTTGCAGATTGGTTATCGGCCACTTCGCTGATACATAGCTGTAAAAAACCTTCCTCTTCCCTCCAGTAGTATATCTGGCAAGGTATCCCTGATTTGTTCCTGACCAGATAGTTTTTTCTGAATCAAAACATAATGTGGTATGAAAAGGATCTGGCAATGAAGAGGTATTTGAAAGTAATGTTCCTTCTCCAGTCGATCGGCTGTGTTTATAAATGCCGCCACTGGAGGCTACCCAGACTGTGTCACCCACTATTTCTATGTCCTGTACAGAGATGCAGGATGAAAAGCTTCTGAAGGATTCAACAGAGAAGGAAGTAGTGGCAATTATTAACAGAATTAAAATTGATCGTGCTAATTGCATAATGCGGTGGTATCTTCTTGGGTACACAAACATAGAGTTACTGACATTTTTCTTGCCAACAGTCAAAATCAGTCCGGTTATGGAGCTGAGGGGGATCGAACCCCTGACCTCGACATTGCGAACGTCGCGCTCTCCCAACTGAGCTACAGCCCCTTGATCCGTAAAATATACATCGCTGTGTTCACAGGCACAAGAAGGCAACACCCCTGGAAACCCGGACAATAAATGAACTTTTGGATACAGTTCAGAAGTGAAAATAATACCATATTTTCCTTTATAGATGCTTTAGGAAACATTGACCCCCTTAATCCGAAAATGTAAAATACTGAAATAAAATTCTATGCACAGAATGGGGATCATATGCAAAAACAGTCAGATGAGCTTTCTCTGGAAATGTATCACCGCATCTATCGAATGATCAAAAGAAACATTGAGCCTAAGGTAATTGCTGCTACTTTGAATCTTCCTTTAAAGACCGTTAATGGCATCGTTATGCGGATAAAGCAGAAAAATGATTCAGGTGTCACAGATTCTGCATTTGTTTCCCAGGAACATTCGGTGAGTGACTTTTTAGATGTATACCTGTACACTAAGACCCGTTATGCGGTAATTCAACTGGTAGGGGTCCTGCACAAACGTAACCTTTACTTGTTGGAAAAAGAGATAGATAAGGCTGTTACGGCTCCCTGGAAAGCAACAGCACTTCGATTAACAGACGTTTTGCTTATTGACTCCGATTCCTGTAATTTTATTCGGAACTCTTTCATTAAATTTCAGGAATTAGGAAGATTTTTAGCTATTTTAGATCCCTCTCCGCAAATTGAAGCCACTCTCAGTGAATCCAAAATAGAAGATACAGTGCCAATTTTTGGGACAGAAAGAGCTTTTGAAGATGCTGCTTTTTCCAATAAATCCATATTCAACAAAAGCTGAAACATTTCAATAACGAAACTCCAGGAACTTAAATACCCAACATTGAGGTTCAATAATAAAAAAAAACCTTATTATTGATCTTCCTTTTTCACAATACATTCCTTTTATTAATTTAACCTAATAACGAACGTTTTTTTCTCAGATTTCTGGCAAAAGCAGGCAACAGACTTGCTCTCTTTCTAGTTTTTATACAGAAAAACTTCAGAGATACTGTGAAACGAAATCGACCATCAGACTTAAAAATTGGAAAAAGAAAAATGACATATTTAGGAATTGGTTATTCAGGTCCGGATAACTTGTTTTTACGCGATCTGGTCAACAAACATATAGACTGGCTTAAAGGTGACCGGCTTCCCCGTTTTTTTGGTGATGCTTTTATTGTTCTTTATGATTCAAACACAGCAAGGGAATTTGCCAAGAAATGCAAAGAGGCATCAGATGACGAAAATGTGATAGTCGTCTATCCTATGGATAAACCGGTTTAACGTCCCCCAACAACAATTCAGCACATTAAGGCACTTCACATGCTTCAATTTACCGAAAAAATAGAATCTCAGAAAATTCTTCGACTCCTTTCGAGAAGTATTCCATATTATTTGAAGTCCTGGGCGGACATCGATCAGGAAAACGGTATTTTTGGGTCTATTGACCCTCAAACCTTTAACATGCGATCTGTAGGATCCTCTTCTCCGGTGATCGAATATGTTATCCGGCCCCACATTAACATTTTATGTACGCTGGGAAGTTATCTTTATCTGAATCAGTATGACCTTATCAGCGCAATAATCAACAAAGAAGACCTGATAAAAAAAATCAGAAAAGGAGTGCACTGGGCTTGCGAAACTCATCTGACTGGCTCTCTGGATGTGGAAACATTTCTTGAGCGTAAAAGATGGGGAGAAAACTGGCGAAGCAGTATGTGGGCCACGCTGCTTGGAGTGTGTTCTGTATTCTGCCGTGAAATACTTGACCAGAAACTTGTTGCCCGCATAAAGGAAATCGTGGCATTTGAAGCAGATCGCTTCATAGATCTTCTTCCGCCAAGCGGAAGTGAATTCGACACAAAAGTGGAAGAGAATGCTCTTGACACTCTTGTGCTTGCCTGGGCAATTAACCTCAATCCCAAACATCCAAATCTATCCAAATGGGAATTGTCACTGAGAAAATGGGCTGTCAATATAGCATCCTGTGTTCATGACAAAACTGATCACAGTGAATATTTCGGCAGTTCTATCGCTAAAACGGTATCTACCCAAAACCTTTTTCCTGATATGACAGCAGAGAATCACGGTTTTTTCCATCCGGAAGTCCTGATGTATGGTGCCTGGATAGTCCTGTCAATGTCTGCCTACTCAATGCACAACAAGGAAAGACCGGACTTTCTTGCCCGTAAAAATCACCAGAGGACTTTCGATATACTTTTGCGATTCTGCCTTCCCAACGGACTAATCTTTACTCCTGGTGGACATGACATGCCCATGTTCGTTCCCAGACCATTTATTCTTGCATGGGGTCTGTGGCATAATGATCCCAGAGCACTGCACATGACCAGCAAGCTCCTCTCCTGGATGGACACCTGTTTGTTAACCAGTCAGGAAAATCAGGGACCATGGGTTTTCGGTTTCGAGCAACACCATGAAGGATGGGAGCTGTTTTTCCAGAGTCAGGTAGGCCTCGAACTTTCTCTTCTGGCATGTCTGCCATTTTCAAAAGAGCAGAGGTTTTTCTCTTCCGGCCAGATTGAAAATGCCATCGATACCCGCCACATCTATCCCTATGTTGAAGTCTGTTACCGACGAAACATCCGCACTACCAGGAGTATGGCCTGGAAAGCGATTGGAAATCATCCTCTTATCGGTTTCAGCGTTCATAATCAACCGGAATTGGTTGCACAGTTCAAAGCTTCCTTACTGGGAATTCCTTCGATAAGTAATCCGGTAAAGAGCTGGGAAGTAGCATATCATTGGGACCGTTTTCAAAGGGACGGTTTTGATACAAGCGGGAGAATCAACTATTTCGATTTAAGAGGCAACTTAGTTTTTCACAGAGACATAAGAGTTCTTACCTGGGGAGATGATGGATTAGTGATTCTGGATGATATCACTGCTGACAGCACTTTTGAAATGCATGAACAGTATCTTTCTCCATTGTATCTGGTTAATGACCACTGGACTAATTACAAACTGGACTTTTGCAGCGGTTCACTGAGGGAAACTTTCAATTCCACTCAGCACAAATACCGGGAAGTAAACTGCCCGTCATTCTGGGCCAGCATCGAAAACCATCTTCTTTTACAATTTGTATGGGGCAAGACCAAAGGACTTTATTATTTGCCCGGAGGTGATCGCAATGCTCCTCCATACTGGAAAAACTGCAGAGTTGATATGCTGGCCGTACATGTGGAATCCAAAGATATTTCTGCAGGAGAAACCATGTATCAAGTCGGTTTCTATATTGGAGCCGGTAAAGGACCGCGCCCTTTCAAATCTGCAGGAAATGCAGGTGACTTTTTTAAGGGGCTGGTAATAATGGATGGTAAAATAACCATGGGACTCGATTGATTGGCAGAATATGCCCACTTTAAAAGATGTCATTTCCAGATATGATTCAATCTGCGCTTTCTGCGACTCTCTCTGGGACAAGGCTGTAATTTACAATCCAGATCAAATTCACTGCCATGCTGGCTGCAGCGACTGTTGTGAGCTTGAAACGGTATCTGCCATCGAAGCTTTTAAGATTATCATGCATATAGGTCTTAACGCCCAGACTTGTCGATCCACTAATAACCCGGGATGCTGCACATTTCTTGAAAACAACAGATGCAGAATATACAGTTGCAGACCTGTGATCTGCCGTACTCACGGTCTTCTTTTAAAAAGTGGTGAAGATTCATGTATTCAAAGCTGCCCTTATAATTTTCAGGGATGTAAGAATCCAGACCAGACCAGTATTCTCGATTGGGAATCTCTGACAATAAATCTGATGAAAATCAATATGGCTTTCTGTACACTGGCAGGTTTTCCTGAATTGGCTTCTCAACGTATTTTACTCTCGGATATCACTTCAGGAAAAATCCCAGATAAGTTAACATTTGCCTTATCCAGCTTATGAGCATACAACTTCAGACACAGGTAACCATTTCTCCAAGCCCAAAAAAAATAACTCATGACAAATATTTGCTTCTTCTGGGCTCATGCTTTTCTGAGCATATTGCAGAGAAACTGAATCGTTACCATTTTAATGTGTGCAGCAATCCTACTGGAACACTTTATAATCCCTGTTCCATAGCATCTGCTCTATCCCGTATAATCTCAGCTCAACCCTACACAAGAGAAGATATTTTTTACCATCAGGGTCTTTATAAAAGCTGGGATCATCATTCCAGGTTCTCACATCCTGATCCTGATATTACTCTCCAGAATATGAATGACCAACTGGAAAAGGCCTGTCAGTTCTACAAAAAGCTTGACTTTCTTCTACTAACCCCCGGTACCGCATCAGTCTTCTGCCTTCTCGAAAATAAAAGGGTTGTTGCCAACTGTCACAAATTTCCCCAGAACAATTTTCACCAGACACTTTTGACACCAGATTTAATTGTAAACACATTCAGTCCGATTTTTGAAGATCTTTTTGATTCTAGTCCCTCTCTCAACATAGTTTTTTCAGTTAGTCCCGTGCGCTATATTCAGGAGAGTCTGCATAAAAATCAGGTCAGCAAATCTCACCTTATAACTGCAATTTATGCTCTTGAAAAACGTTTTTCCCAAGTCTGTTACTTCCCAGCATATGAAATAATGATGGATGAGCTTCGGGATTACCGTTTCTACAATCAGGATATGATTCACCCAAATGAGACTGCAATTTCAATAATATGGGAAAAATTTCAGAAGGCATTCCTTTCTGAAAAAGCCATGTCTTTTATAAAAGATTACACTCCGGTTCTTCTGGCCCGTGAACACAGGATTCTCTACCCTGAGATGGATTCTACAAAGGCATTTGCGCTTTCCCAGATAAAAAAAATTGAGTTACTTCTTTCCGATTATCCGGAAATCAACTTCTCAGAAGATTTGAGATATTTCCAATCATTATTATAGTATGAAAACGTTAGTTTACCATAACGGGGCACTTGGCGATTTTCTTACCTCTTTACCTTTATTAAAGCTTTTCAGAAACATCTGCACTGATTATATCAGCCTGCTCGGAAAACCTTCTTATGCCCTGCTCGCCAAAGCAGCAGGTTTGATAGATGAGATTCTGGATATCAACAGCAAATCTTATATTCCGTTTTTTCTGGATGAATATGCTCCAGAAACGATTGAACTGACAAACCGTTTCGACCGTTTCCTTCTGTTCTCCTCCCATGATTCACATCTTGTTATGAATGTTTCCCGGTTTGCCAGTCCGAACATTATGGTACACGAGCCTTTCCCGGCAAACGAGAACATTCACATTGTAAACTATCATCTTTCTCTTTTTCAGCAGTATTTAACACCGGGTTTTGACATCTTTCCGGAATTTAATATTCCTCCGGATGAATCAGACAAGGTAAAACAATTTCTGTGTGAGACCAGGGAGGCGGTGGTATTGTGCCCGGGAAGCGGAAGTCGTTTGAAAAACTGGCCCTTTAAAAATTATTTGAGTTTATCAGATCAACTTAAAAAACGTGGCTTTGAGATTATCTGGATTGCAGGACCAGCAGAGTATCGTCTACGATTCCCGGAGGAGGATAAAATTCTTTTTAATCAAAGTCTTTTATCCTTAGTTTATCTGTTGAAGCATTGCAGCTTTTACATTGGTAATGACAGTGGTATTACACATCTTGCAGCAATATCAGGCTGCAGAACGATTGCTCTGTTTGGCTCTTCAAACCCGGTAGTGTGGTGCCCTGTTGGAAAAAGTGTCACTATACTTTACAACAAGCAAACCTGCTCCCCTTGTCATCTCAAGAAGGATGCTCCCCGAAGCTGTGATCATAAATGTATGGAGAGCATTTCGGTACAAGATGTGCTTAAAGCAGCAGAGAAACTGGAGTGAATAAAAAGTACTGAAAAGCTACTCCAGTTGTTTTAATACATTCACCAGTTTCTTTTTGTTGATTATATCTCTCATTATGACCGGTTCATACGGATTTGTACCTGAGAAAATAGCCAAAAATGGCACGCTTCGTGAACCTAAATGATGAAGTAGTGATTCTATCTGGGGATCTGGCCTGGTCAGATCTGCCTTCATGGCTACTATGTTCTTCTCTTTTATTAATTTATTAATCTGCGATGTATTCAGCACAGTCACTTTATTAAATTGGCAATTTACACACCAGTTGGCGGTAAAATCGATTATTACATTCTGTCCCAGTTCATGAGCTTTTTTCAATTCATCAGCAGAAAACTCCTTCCAACTCCCATTTTCCTGGCCAGCTATCCCTTTTTCATCTGCTGCGATAATCCTGTATAGTATTCCAAAATTAACATAAACTCCCGAAAAGCAAATAATAAGGGCCATTGCTGCCACCACGGCTTTTCTTTTAATCGATGATCCAAATGGTGCATAATGGGTGAAAAAAGCAATACCAAAAACCAATACCAGACACATTCCAACAGTACTTATCAGCATGTTCTGGGGAAGACCTACCATAAGGTAAACAGCAAAACCAAGCAGTATAAACCCCATTAGATGTTTGAAATCATTCATCCAATTGCCTGGTTTGGGAATTATGCTGGCTATTCTGCTGCTGAGTGAGAGCAAAATGTACGGGAAAGCCATACCCAGACCGATCGAAGTAAAAATTGTGAATATTATCAATGGTTTTTGTGTCAGGGTCCAGGCCAGAGTTGCTCCAAGCAGTGGACCGCTGCAGGGAGTTGCCAGAATGGAAGCAAACATTCCGTTAAAAAAATCACCTGTTAATCCGCTTCTCTTCTTTACTCCCATCTGAGCAATACTGGATGGTACCTGAATCATGAACAGGTCAAACATTCCCAAAGCAAAAATCACAATTACGGCAATAATCACGACCAGCACAGACGGATTTCGGAACTGTTCTCCCCAGGAGAAATTGGCAAACGATGCCAGCGATGCAAGAACCAAAAATATGGAAAGCATGCCGGCTGAAAAAACCAGGCTTTTTACAAAAGCCATTTTACGGGAGCTTTGACGAATCTCTGAAAAGGAAAGTATCTTTATTCCCAGCACTGGAAGAACACAGGGCATTACATTCATTATTATTCCAGCAAGAAATCCTAACAGTATGGCAAGCCAGACATTGTAATTCATCCTGCTTTCAAGCGGTGAGTAGTTCCACTGCACAAGAGTGTTCTGTGATGGAGCCTTGACACTTAAGCCACTCAGATCGAGACCTATAACCGATGGCGTTTCAGTAACAGTATGAGTTGATAAGGGAAAAGAACCCGTTGCTGAAGTCATTAGTCTTAAAATGTCAGGATCATTTTTAAAATGCAGATCAGATTCAGCCGTTTCTTTCAGACTGATACTAAAAGATATCTCCTTTTTTACTGGAATACATGCTGTGTTGCAGATCAGACCTTCAACATGAATCACACCTTCAATGTTTCCACTAATTTCAGGGGGAATTTTCCCAGTTATATAAAAAACAACCTGATCATCATACGCAAAGACCCACTCACCAACAGGAGGTTTGTATTTCCTGGCAGCAGGTTTCCTGATGCCATCCCAGACAACATCTCTTGCACCATCAATCGAAATCTCAAGAGGTTTTCCGATCCCGGGTCCGAGAGGATTTCCATACAGATGATATTTTTCGGGAACAATAATTTTGAGAGCCAGAATAATCGAATCTCCGGCAGTGTATGCTCTTTTTGAAGGGACCAGCTCTACTGCCAAATCCTCCTGAGAAGCAAGGAGCAGTTGAGATGAAAAAACAACCAGAATGATGGGAATAAATAATCTGGTGGAAAAAAGTTTTTTCAGGACTTTATCCATGAGTTCTCCCCTGTTTTTTAAGCCGTAACAACTTGCATTACTTTTTATTTCGTACTTGTTCAATGTATATTTCCTTTTTATTCTTAATAATGGCATCAGGACTATAAAAATAGCCATTTCGCTCATCTAAAGGGAGAGATTAATAATGCACCCTGAACCACCTTTTATTGAAGAGAGATTCGAAAGAGAAAACCTGCAGGCAGAAGAAGCGATTTCAGCGGGAAATTTGCAGGAAGCCGCACGAATTTTAGTCTCAATCGTAGAAAGCGATCCGCAAAACTGGAGGGCTTTCAACAATATGGGTGTTCTGTCATGGGCCAGAAATTTCTGGCAGGATGCCTATACCATGTTTGTAAAGTCTGTCTCAATCAATCCGGTCTACCTTGATGCCTTGCTGAATTTATTCGATGCTTCACTGAAGCTTCGGAAAGCGCAGGAGATCCTCCCCTTTTTAGAGAATGCTTTGGGGATAGATCCAAACCTCGAAGAGATTAAAACAATCAGAGAAAACATTATTGAACAAGGTGACAATATCTATTTCAGTCCGAAAGCCATGGCCATTGGAGTTTACAGCCCGATTCTGGATGAAGCAGAAAAGGAATTAATGGCTGGAAATCTGATTAAAGCCATGGAACTATTTTTAAAATCCAATGACAGCGAAGGTCCAAATGCCAGAGCTTTTGGTGGTTTGGGAATCATCTGCTATCATCAGAAAAAATTTGAAGATTCTCTGTCTTTGTTTGTCGAATCCATTAAACTTAATCCTCTGGACTCCGAGATGTTTGAAAATCTCCTGGATGCAGCAAAAGAATGTAACAAAGTTGATTACGCCAGAGAGATTTTTAATCTATACCGAAAAGAATTTCCATCGCTGGAAGAAATTGCATCTCAGTTTGATTCTGCAAGTTGAATGGATTATTTGAGAGATTCTGTTCCTTTTTTAACCGCAGTTTTCCTTATGAAGTAACCTGTAGGAAAAAGAGAAAGGACCGGAAATTATTAAAAACTACTAAAGTGACCTGTTGCCGTTTCCGATATAAAGAAATGAACAAGCCCTAAAACTCTGAGCACCTCCCTTGTGTGCGACTCTGTTTCCCTCGGCTTCCCCACGTTCAGAGGGAAACAGTGAGTTAACGGGTTCAATACTATTTTTCAAATAGAACGGGTGCTTTTCAGGCACCCGTTTCTTTTTTGAAGACTATGTATCCTCATCTACGATAGAGTATTTTCTGATCTAAGCATATTTCCATTTAAGTTTTGTTCCCAAAAAGTGTCAATTGTGGTTAGAAAAGCTTTTATTGCAATTTTTCTTCTTTTGCCCCAAATCATTTCTGGCAAATCCAGACATTTAACTTATTCAGATCTATCCATTCTTTCAAACAAAGCAGAGATGATAAAAACTTTGGAAGAACGCTTTCGACCGATTCTTGAACACAAGACATCACGTATAAAACGGTCCAGAGGTTTCTCATCAAACCTGCAACAGAAAATATTCCCAGACACTGAAGGGCCTTCTGATAGAGACTTCCTTCTTCTTATTCAGCTCTGGGATGATCTTAGCCCGGAATTCAAGTCTCTTTATAAAAGTGCTGCAACGATTCCCAATTCCTTTATTACCATAATTTCCCCTGGAGGAAATTTCGATATCAGCTACACTCTGAGAGGTGCCGATGCAGTTGACATTACCGATAATTATGGTTACTCAAGCTTAAACTGGCGCCTTAGAGAGGAAAAACCAAATGGAATACCTGATTATATCGATGAAGTAGGATGGGCTTTGGACAGTTGCTGGTCTGTTCAGATAGATAGATTTGGCCTTATTGCTCCTGCCCCTTTTTTAAAGAATGGCAATTCAGAGAGATACAGTGTAATCGTTGAAGAACTATCTCCTTATGATTATGGCCTCACCTGGGTTGGTGAGAGGGCAACCAACTCATCGAAGGGTTACTCAAGCTACATCTCATTAAGGAATAACTGGTCTACCTCCTACTGGAAAGAACAAGGATACGACAAGAATCCAGAGCTAGGGATAAGAGTAACCTGCGCTCACGAGTTTTTTCACGCAGTTCAATATGCAATGAGTTGGAATGTTAACACCAGAAATGGTCCGCCTCAACTGGATAAATTTCCTCTCAGTTGGACAGAAGGCAGCGCCACTGCTATGGAAGAGTTTCTTTTCAAGGACATCAACGATTATGTCCAGTATACCAATATTTATTTCAGCTACCCAGGTCCCAGTATGTCATTTTTTAATGGCAGTAATGATGTATATACCAATTCAATTCTCCTTCTCTATCTTCTGAAAGTAACTTCTCATATTAATGCTGATAATTTTATAACCAAAGTTCACAAGAACAATTTCGCAACCCTCATGGATTTTAATCAGAACATCAATTCTGCAGCAAAAGCATTTGGTTTTGACTGGGCAGCCTTGCTTAATGATTTCCATACAGCATCTTACTTTTCCGGCTACCTTGCAGATACTAACCGTTTCCTCAGTGACGCAGCTCTATTTGACCATTGGAGTTTTCAGGAAAACAGCACCCAGCGTATAGGCACAACAAAATCCATCAATCCCTATGCTATGGAGAAATATTACATTAAAAGACTCGATTCCGACATTGATACTTTAAATATTTATTTTTCCAACGAAACTGAGAACCAGAGCCATTCCTCAGATAAGCTCTGGGCAGCCTCAATTATCATAAGAAGATCAGATGGCGATACGGTAATTCCTGTTCAGCTCGACTCTAAAAGCAATGGCTTTTATCAATTTTCAGAATGGAATAATGCTGATTATGCATTGGCAATAGTGTCAAACGGTACTCCAGAACAGGCTCTGCCCTATTCTGTCTGGTTTGAATATTCTGATATAAACTATTTTGCAGAATCAACCTATGTCATCTATCCCATCAATAAAAGCGATGCCAATATCACTCTTCATACAAAAACCGATCTGCGCGGGAATCTACTAATTTCTAAGTCTGATATTGCTAACAAAGACTTAGATTCAATGAACCAGATGTCAAACATTTATGATATCAGAATTCCAGGCTCATGGAAAAATGATCATTACAGAAATAATCTTACCATAACTTTTTCATTAAGGTTTCCGTCGGATGTTATCTCAGCAGAAAATTCAGATTCACCCATCTATTATTATAACAGTATTTTGTCCACCTGGGAAAAAATGGTTACAGTTCTGACCCATACATCCGATTCGGTGCTTCTGAGCACAGAAATCATTAAATCCGGTATTTACGGCACCAGGCGACCATTGAACAAGTCTCTACAAAAAATAATGGTTTACCCCAACAGAATACATCTCAGGCATTCAAAATCCGACTCAATCTTTATCAGCGGTGTTGCAGTATCTGATATAAGAGTCTATAGTCTGGATGGTTCAATTAAGTACGAAGGTTCACCTTCGCAAAACAGGAATTTCATGAAAATCCCGCACCCGGTTCCAAAGTACTGTTGGCTCATTCCGAAAGAACATTTTAGTCCAGGCCTTTATTCCATGGCTATTAGATATAAAGACAATTCAGGCAAAAGGAAAACTTCCATAAAGAAAATCATAGTGGCGCCATGATTAGAAACATTCTTCTTTTTATTACCTTAGCACTTTGTTTCTGTTCACCAAAGCGCCTCAATTTTGAACCTGCAATAATTCCTGCAGCTTATGAGAAGCTATATCTTGCCCCTTTAATCAGTGAAGCGCAAATGGAGCAGCTTGATGGCTGGCCTTATGATGCTCCGACCCAGCAGATTCTTATGAATTACATTCTTGGAATTCAGGAATCACTCAAGGAGGAATTCCTAAGATGCGAAAAATTCGGATATTATGAGATGGTTGAGGATACTCAAAGCTGCCCTACAATGCGGATTTCTGTAACCCTGCTTAAAGCGGATCTACGAAATGACACCTTGAAAATGCCGGTAAATATGAGAGTTGAACGCCTGCCTGATGGAAAAGAATTTATCTACTCGCTAACTGCTACCTCGACTTCACCTAAAAAAAGCGACCCTCTAAATTACCTGAAATCATTGCTTAATAGCTATAAGCAGCGATTTCCCTATAAAGAACTGGTCAGTTTCTTTTACCCTCATTACACAAAATAATTTTTATTTCTCAAAGAAAACCCTTGACTTATATACGTGTAATTCTAAAATTATTATTTACAGCTCATTTGCTTTTATGCCGGGGGGTAACCGTGGAAATGCAATTCCTTGTCAAAAATGGATTTACTGAGGTTGTTCTTTCAGGAAACGTTAACATGAGTTCCCTGATGACTCTTACTCCTCAGCTCACTTCGTATATGAACCAGTATAATAACAATCACCTGGTTCTTAATCTATCCAATACCATTTTTATCGATTCCAGCATTATTCGCCTTTTTCTTAACGTTCAAAAAAGGCTCCAGGAATCTAAAAAAGCACTGTACCTTCTAAAGCCCTCTCAGACTGTACGAGATATCCTGGATACCACTAATCTTGACAAGGCAATACCGGTTATAGACACCCTGGATGAATTTGAAACTGAATGTAAATCACCAAAATATCTGAGCTACACGTTTAGTGAAAATGGAATGAACCGCCTTAAGTGTTCCTGCGAGATATGTGGCTCAAAAAATGTAATAGGCTACTTTCTAGATTGTTCATCAATGGAATGGAGCTGGAAGGATGATGATTATTACCCGTTCTCCATTAACAGGGAAAAACAGTATTTTGATTTTTTCAGTTTGCGTCCAGTCATCTGCATCGAATGCTACATGTGTTCTGTCGATTTAACACATTTTAACATTCTTGATAATACCGGTTCCATTGCACTCCGTTCAACTATAGACATCAGAACAAAGCAGCTTCTCTCCAGATCAATTTCCAGGCGAAAAAGGATAATCGAAACATCCAATCAAGAACTGTCATTTCTATGCCCCAGAGATCAGACAGCCAGCTATTATGCATACCTGCTGGCTGAAGACTGCCTGCGCATTGCAGCAATCAACAAATCATATTTCAATCCTTACATGATTGGATATATAAAATTTCTTAGTCTGAAATACTGCAAAGAAGAGGAAAAAGAGATAATTTTCAAAGATTGCCATACCTGGCTTTCTCAGGCACTTAGTAATAATGCTTATTCCAACCCAATTCAATTGGCCAAGATTTATTATATGGAGATGCTGTTTTTTTTAAAAACTGGTGATAAACTCAGTGCAAAAGATATGTACAATAATTTTTCAGATATGATGAAAAAATGTACACCCGAAGCTAATCCATATATACTGGAATCGCCACACTTCTGGTTTGAGAAGGCTCAGATGGTCTATGATAATGAGATTCTGAAAAATTCTACGACCTTGCTCAATTGATTTTCTCTGCGGTAATGATTACCAATGCCTGTATTCCATCTCCCTTTCCAAAAGATGTAAGCCCCTCACCAGTGGTGGCTGTTAGACCCACATGATCTATCTGTAACGATAACAGTCCGGCCACCGAAGAGCGGATAGAGAGGATATGGTCAGCCAGATGTGGACGACGAGCTTCAATGGAAATGGATACATGCACAATCCTATATCCTTTAAGAGTCTTGAGTGCCTCGGAAAGATAACCTCTACTGTCGGTTATACCCTCTTTCAAACAAAGCTCATCACTGACTTTGCCCAGAATATTCACACCACTGATACCGGAAATTGCGTTAGTAATGGCATGGAGCAAAACATCTGCATCACTGTTGCCGGATAGACCAGGACAACCGCTGATGACCACTCCACCTAAAATCAGTGGTTTTAAAGAGTCCTGTGATTCAAAACGATGAGAATCCTGCCCAATTGAGCTTACAAACATATAAGAGATCCAGACTAAAGAGGAAATTGTGATAAAAGGAACTATTCAGGGTGATTAAAATAGAAAAAAAGAGGGATAGTAACCAGTTAAATTTCATCGATTATCATTTTAAGTTTCGATTCCAGAAAATAAGCGACTTCTCTGAGCTCATCATTGCCACTCATCTCCAACAAGTTGGTCAGTTTGACCGAACCCACGATTGCACCTCCACCTGCTTTCTGAAATACCACTATATTGCCAGGAAGCAAAAGCCCAATCTCCTGCTCTGCATCCAAAGCTTTTAGAAGGTGAGGCGGATTTGTTATTCCAAGTATATGGTACCTGCGATAATCAATGTTCAGGCGCTCCTTCAGAATTCCAGCTACATCAATGGAACTGACGATTATGAAACCATCTCTCTCTAACAGAGCAGGTAATCTATTAAGGATCTGGTCCACCCCTGAATCGATTGAGCGTAAATAACCATACGAATTCATTTTAGTCCCCCCGGTTGCAAAACATATTTCAAAACAGCAATAGAAATGCCATCCAGGGCGAAACCAAAAACCAGCAATATCTAACGGGCCTGTTGAATAATCCAGTTTAATGCTACTATCAGCCGATAAATAATGGCAATCAGTGAAAGTAGTATTCCATGAATTGCAGCAAGGATGAAGCCCGAATTTTGGAAAAGAGATTTTTTCACTTTTTCCCGTTTTCGGTAAAAAAGGAATCCCCCTGCTGCAAACAGAAGAACTTTTAATACAGTTCCGCAAAGCAATGCTATTTTTGGCCGTTTGGAAAACTTTGCCATAATAACCTTCCGGTGAAAGCGTGGGTTTTCAAAAAAAACCGAAAGAAATATACATCACTGCATTACACTTGAATACTGATCAGTTAAGAAAAACTAAACCGAGTCGGTATTTTCCGGTAGTTTTTTTGGAAATGCAAGTTTAAAATGATTGCCGTGCTGGTCGGTTTCCACCCAGATTCTTCCCTTATGAGCATTCATCACCATTCTGCAAAAAAACAATCCCAATCCCTTTGAATACTGGGAATGGTGTTGCTCGATACGGGCATACTTTTCAAACAGGATTTCTCGTTCTTTTTCAGGAATCGCAACTCCAGAATTGAAAAAGCAGATTAAATTCTCCTTCTCACCAGCCTCAAAATGCATCTCCACTTTTCCATGACGGGGTACATATTTTGCGGCATTACTGAACAAATTTTGTAAAACTCTCTCCAGCAGATAAACATCGGCATAAATGGTAAATTTTTCTTTGGAGGGTATTATTACCGGCTGAATCTCTTTTTCTTCAAACAAAGTGTTAACAGAAAACTTTTCTGCAATGGTCTGAACATAGGAGATATCGAGGTTTTCAGCCCTTACCACCAGCTTTCCTTCGTCCATTTTTGAAATATCCAGCAGATTGGATGCAAGACTGACTATATCTGAACAGGTTTCACTCACTACATCCAGAACTCTCCTGATCTTTTCATCCTGTTCAATCTTTCTCCCAAGGTATTGAAGATTTCCTTCAATTCCTGCGGCATAATTTTTAATGTCATGTACCAGAGTCCCACTTAGAACGCCTTTCACTCTTTCTGATTCCACCAGCTTAAGATTTGCCGCCTCCAGTTGACGGTTTTTTTCCATGATATCATGAGTCTGCTGTTTGACTTTACTATCCAAATCCCGGTTCAGTTGTTTGTACTTTTCCATAAGGTATGAATTTTCCAACAGAATTCCGGCATGTGCCGAAAGAATTTGAGCCGTCTTTACAGCACTCTCAGAGAATAAACCAGCTACTTTATCATTACCCAGGTAAACGCATCCCAGGAAGTTGTCTTCTCTATAAAGCGGAACACAAAGCACCGATCGGATTCTCTCTGTTTCTTTTTTCTCATTTACGCACTCCTCCCCGCCATCATTGACAAGCACTATCTGCCTGCTATCCTCGGCTCTGCTTACTATTTTCCAGGAAATTGCCACTTCATCATCATCTAACCTGTTTCCCTGAAAATCCAGCTTTAGCATACATTTAAGTATATCTTCCTGGTCCTTTACGAATATACAACCGTACTGGGCACCTGTAGCCTTTATCATTCCGGAAAGAATCTGATTCAGCAAAACCGGTAACTCAGCGATTTCAGATATTGACGAGCTGACCTGCAGAAGGGTGTCAAAACGAATCTGATTAGAGTTTTCGGCCATATTTAGAGAACTTCTTGTGGTCTCTTCCAGATATTTCTTGTATTTATCAGGAGATACTCTATCTAATATTTTCTGAATTTCAAGAAGGGCACCACATTGCCTGAAAATTCTGAATGCCTCATCATAATGATCGGTTGCTATTCCCGGAAGATTACGTTGATCATTAAATATTCCTAAATCCCGAAACGCTCTGGCTTCTTCCAGTTTCATCTGAAGCTTATGACAATACTTGACTGACTTTTTGAAAAAGTATCCTGATATATGCTTTCGGTTTAAAACCAGGAAAAAATACCACCCCAGAAACCGATAACTCACACCCTTGTACGCTCTGTATCGAAAGGAGGATAAAAGTAGCATAATTAAGGAACGACGGAATGTTATCATGGTCTTCTTGCAGTCAATGATGACATTTCTATCTGTTCTGCTGCTTAAAATCTCTCTTACTGCCAGCTCGCAGGACAGTGAAAAAAGCTGTACACTATGCTCATAATTAAACCACAGGCTATTATAGACAGGCAAAAATTCTGAACTTATACGCCAGGCCTGGTTATAGTTCCCGCAAAGCAGTTCATACTCCATCTGTAATATTTTTACTCGAGATTGAATAAGAAAGGGAGTAGAAGCATCTGAAATTGAATGAAACTGCGGTTCTTTTTGAAGATCCGCTTTTGCATCCATCAGACATTCAATAAGGATTCTGGCAGCAGTCAAAGGTTTGATCTCAAGCTTCTCCTGAGTATGGTTGACCAGAGAAACCGCATGAGAAATATATTCATAAGCTCTGTTAATATCGCCCTTGAGAAAATGAATTTTCCAAAGATGCTCAAGGCAAAGAATCTGGTTCAGATTATCACCGTTAGCCTTAAATTCTCCAACACTCTCCAGCAGAGTGTCTTCGGCATCTTTCCAGTTTGCACGGTAATAATGCAGTATTCCGCTGATTGCTTTTGTGCTGGCAATCAGACTCTTATTACCCGTTTTTTTAATGTAATCAAATATCTTTTCGAGCTTGCCAAACACCTTGTATTTGAAATATATCCTATAAGCAATAACAGCATGCTGCAGCGAAATTTCCATCTTTTCAGTACAATCAGGTAAAGTCCTGGAAATGTTCAAAGCCAGAAAATGTGGATAAAAACAGGAACTGATATCTGTATAGTAGAGTGCGTAAGAATATTTATTGAGGATCTTTACTGCCAGCCTTTTTCGTGGATCATCCTTTTTAATTATTAAATACCTTACAGGTGAACGCAAAACAAAATGATAAATCATCTGAACAAAAATGTTAAAAAGGAAACCGGATTTTCTGTTACAGAATGGTATTTTGAGAATGGTAAGTGCGTTGTGAAAACAGTCCTGAGCTTGCAGATATTCACCGATATTCAGGTGAATGCAGCCTACTCTGAAAATAATTTCACAATCTTCAATCGATTTTTCTTCTTTATTGATGCAGTGATTATTGTATAGAAGCAAAGCCTGTTCATATTTACCGTTAAGCATCAATGCTTCTGCAAGAGCAAGTTCTATCTTCCTTTTGTCATAAATTACAGTGCTGCCGCTTCTGCAGATTTGCTCTATCAGGCCCAGTGCATTGCAGTAGTATGTGATGGCCAGTTCATAAGCAGCTTTTTCCACCGCATATCTGGCTGCCTTTTCGCAAAGCTCTACCGCCTTGTCCAGCCTTTTGGTTTTGCGAAAAGTTTCAGCGGCATCAAACAGATACTCCACTTTTGTGTCGCTTAAAGCCTCGTACTCCTGAGCCAGTGCCTCATAAATAAAAGCCTTTTCCTCTTCGGGTATGCTTGTAAGCAGAACTTCCTGTATTTTATCATGTGCAAATCTTACTTCGCCTTTGAAGTTTGTGATCAGAAACCCTTCGGATTCCAGCTTCTTTAGTATAGATTTGGACTGTGATTCATCAAAACCACCAACTTCCTCTAAAATCTGCAACTCTATGCGCCCACCCATCATCGAACCAATCTTCAGGTAATGCTGCTCCCTTTCCGATAAATTCGCAATTTTGTGCTTAATAAGACTTGCAGAATCCAGATTTCCAGGAATTTCACTTACCAACTCAGGTACAAAAATCCAGTTTTCTTTTTCTTTTTTTATTATAGAAGAATCCAGCAGATATCTCAGCATCTGAATAAGCATAAAAGGATTGCCTTTGCATTTATGCTCAAGCGTGTCTACCAGGATCTCTTCATTTTTTACCTGATCAAATATCGAATATATCAGCCATACTGTTTCATTTCTGGAGAAAGGCTGAATCTCCATCATTTTATCAGCAATTTCTGCCAGAGAATATTTAAAGATGTGCCTGTTTCCTTTGCTTTCAGTCTTACAAGCAAAGATCAGCATTTTTGCAGAATCACTACGCTTGAATTTCAACAGAAGATTGATGGAGAGTGAGTCAATCCATTGCAAATCATCAATGACAAAAATCACCGGAAACGAATGGCAAATCATATCCAGCATCGATACCAGTATGTGAGAAATTCTTTCTGCTCCCCATTCTTTTTGCACCTGCTCGTTTGTCTGAATCGAATCAAAATAGCTTTTCATTTCAGGAATTACCGAACAAATAATTCCTGAATATTCCATAAACAAAGCATTCAGACGATCTCTTAATACTATCTTGTCTCTTGAATCTTTGTCCTGAATCTTAGCAATAAAATCAAGCATTAAACTTCGAACAGTAGAATAAGGTTGATTGGGGGTAAATCTATTACATCTGGCAGAAACGACATATACAGAATCGATCTCTTCTTTTGACAGAAATTTCCGTATTATTTCAGTTTTGCCAATACCAGCTCCACCAGTAATTAAAAAAGAAGATTTTTCCTTCTGTCTTAAAGCCAAAAGGCCCTTGCTAAGAGTTTCGATCTCCCTTTCCCGTGCTATAAAAAAGTGCAATCTGCTGACTGCGATAATGGTATCTTTTTCTCCAGGGATAAACTCTTTAATCTCATTTTGATTTTGAATAATGCCCAGGGCTGTTTTCAGATCATACTTTAAACCGCTTGCAGTCTGATAACGCTCTTCCGGTGTGGAGCGAAGTGCTTTTAACAGTATTTCATTTATGTAATAGGGAATGCTGCGAACTGGCTCCAGTTCTGTTTTAAGCATGAAATCCAGCAGTTCCTCAATGGTGTTTGTAGTAACCGCAAATGGGAACCGGTTCGACAGGAGCTCATAGAGTATTATTCCTGCGCAGTAAAGATCTGATCTGGTATCCACTTTAAATCTGGTAAATCCGGTCTGTTCTGGAGACAGATAAGGATATGTACCAGTAACCAGTCCATCCTGTCTGCGTGAAGATTCCTCTTCCGTCATACACATGCTGAAATCATAAATCTCTACCTGCCTGTCTTCCCTGACAAAGATGTTGCCAGGGTGAAGATCTCCATGAACAATACCGCGGGAATGTATATGTTCAAGAGCTTCCACAAGCTGAATCATCATTTTTAATTTTTCAGCTATGTTCAGATTAACTTTTGCAGCAAAGAATCTCTGCAGTGTTGTACCTTTGCGGTAGGGATAGATAATGGATACCGAGGTTTCTATGTTTTCAGAGGAGAGTGGCTTGAAAATGTTTGGATGATCAAAGATACTTATAAATTCAAGCTCACGCTTGTAGCGGTTTCTTTTTCCCAAGTCAAGAGCAGAATCATCTATCTCACAGAATTTCATTAAATACTGTTCGTTTCCACTCTTAGACTTGACAACGCATAGCCGGTGATTGTCATTGCTAAGTAAACAATTCACAATCTCATATTCACTGCTGGCCATAAAACTTTACCTTCCCTGTACACCCGTTTTAAATCCGGAAGTCTGGGGTCAACCATCACAGGCCACGGGTTTGTTTATAAGGCAGTAATTACCGAAATCATGATCGATTTTGCAGGAAAATCCTCGATATCGAATATCCATTATATTAATATGGTACTGGCAAGTCAAGGTAGAAATACAGTATCCGGCTAATTTTTCTACAGATAATAAAACTCCCTCAATTACCGGTTATCACAGAGGCTCATAAGTATCATGACTTAGAATAAAACAATTACTTCTTGTAACCATAAAATCAGTAAAAACGAGTTCTGGATACAATAAAGAAACCAGTTCTGATGGTTTACAGGAATTAGGTGGTTTGAGCGAAAGCAGCGCATAAAACCCTGAGTCATCACTATTCTCTTTAAGCTCCAGTATTCCAGGTCTCACATCTTTTATCCTCTTTTCACCTTTTTTTTCAACAATAATTTCTGCATGTTCCCTGGAAAGCAAACCTTCGATTCTTTCTTCTATCAGATCACTGCGGTTAGCAAGCGGAATTTCAAAACAATACTTGGCAGCAACAATTGATGAGTTCAGTGATGCTTCCCTGTCCGTTAATTGATAAAAACCGGTGATTCTAAGTTCCTCTGGTAGAAATGAATTAATGATACGGACATCTTTATCAAATTGTTCCGTTGTCACTATATCAAAAGCTTCCCTCTCTCCTGAGACCGCAAAAGGAAGAGGTGGACCAAAAGATATCCTGGCATGAGGATTAAAACCATTGGAGTACGCCAGCTTTACTTCAGACATCTGGAAAGCACGATGAAACAAAGCAACCATGTCCATGTGTCCTAAAAATCGCAATGATCCGGTTTTCTGGTAAATAAAACGATAAGAAAACACCCCCTGATCGGAAGTTTTTCTCAAAGAAGCTTTATCTGCATCTGCAGGCTGTTCCTCCGGGAACTCATCATGTTGCAGATTGTTTTTTATCTGACTATTGCACACACCGCATCCCTTACATCCATCTTTACGGCAATCCGCGGTTATAATCTGCTGCATGGCCTTTTCTGCTTCACCCAAAAGAAACTCTTCAGATACTCCGGTCGAAACCGCTGCCCACGGGAGTTTCATGGTTACAGGTATCCTTTGCAGATAAATTTCCGGATTCACCCCCAATTTACTTGCTGCAGAAGTCCACCTATCCACATTGAAACATTCATCCCAGCCATCAAAGCGGGCTCCGCTTCTCCAGGCCTCATAAATCAATTGCCCCACAGTCCTGTCTCCCCTGGCCATAACTGTTTCCAGAAGAGTTATTTGTGGGTCCCGATAAGAAACTTTAGTGTTTTTAAAAGACCATAATGCACGTTTTATGTAAATGCTTCTTTGCAGCAGAGTATCAACACTTGCCATGGGTTCTCTTCCAAATGGAGTATGAGCCTTGGGTGAAAAGGGCGAAATAGCCACATGCACCACTCTTCTTCTCGACTTTTTCCGAACCATGACTGAAATCGCAGAAACCATCTGTACGATCGCATCTATATCTTCCATCGTTTCAGTTGGAAGCCCTACCATAAAGTAGAGTTTAAGTGTCTGAACGTTGCGGTCCAATAGTCGTTTTACTGTTTCAAAAATAATTTCATCAGTAAAATCCTTGTTGATCACCTTACGCAACCTCATGCTTCCTGCTTCCGGTGCAATAGTTATGGAAGAAGTCGAGGTAACACTCTCATATAATTCCAGTTGCTGCTCGGAGAGCGCATCGATTCTGGTTGAAGGCAGCCCAAGAGAAACATGCTTGCGGTGCTTTACCTTCCGGGCTTCTCCCAGAAGTGTGGAAAAACAGGAATAATCAGCGGTAGAAAGACTAAGTAAACCCACATCCTTCCATCCGGTAGAATCGACTCCACAACGAATCTGCTCCATAATATCCCGGACAGTCCTCTCCCTTACCGGCCGATAATTGATTCCCGCCGAACAGAATCTGCACCCCCTGGTGCAGCCCCGCATCACTTCAACCGCCAGTCTGGAGTGAACGACTTCGATCAGAGGAACAACCGGTTTTTCAGGATAGTTTTCAGTATCCAAAGAAGCGATTTTTGCAGCAGTAACCACCCTTTGTCCATCAACAGGAACAACATAATTCCCGACTTTTTGTGTCTGGACAAGAGAGGGAACATACACTCCGTGTATTTCTGAAAGCAGCTCTATTTTCTTTTGTCTGGGCAAGCCCTCTTTTTTGGCTTTTTCCAGAACCGTGCAGATACTGACTATCGTCTGTTCACCATCTCCCAGAGCAAAAGCATCCACAAAAGGTGCCAGCGGTTCGGGGTTTGACACACAAGGGCCTCCAGCAATTATAAGCGGCTCATGCTCCTCTCTTTCGTTACTGAAAACATGAATACCGGCAAGATCCAGCATATTGACCAGATTTGTAAATTGCAGCTCATACTGTACAGAAAAGCCCACCCAGTCGGCATCTTTGACCGGAGAATAATACTCCAGTGTATAAAGCGGGATTTTCAGATCCCGCATCAGCTTTTCAGCATCACTCCAGGGAGCAAAACTTCTTGAAAGTGCCCATCTTTCCCTCTTGTTCACAATATGATAGAGTATCTGTAACCCGAAATGTGACATACCAATATCATAGAGGTCAGGAAAGCACAGCACTCCATGCAGATCAATGGCATCAGTGTTTTTTCTTATTATGTTCAGTTCGGCGCCTGTATAGCGCAGCGGTTTTTCCACAAAAGGAAGAAGTTTTCTTTCGATAATGTCTGAGAGTTTTTCCATGTATTATGAACCGATTTTGAATAGAGGATTTGAAATAAAGAGAGGCATTTCCTTGAAATCTGATCCTGACAGAAGATTATGTTAGGTCAGCCACATCTGAAAGTGGAATCATCTCCCTCTTTCCAGACGTTCTGCCAGGAAAAGCGGAAGATGATTTTCCTTTATTTTTTTCTGAGTTTCCCGGTAATTATATTTCACCCGTAAAAGACTTAACTCTGAGGATTCGGAGTCAAATATAGCATAACATGAACGCGAATCAAAATCTCTGGGCTGTCCTACGCTTCCCACGTTGATAAGATAATAGTTGCCCTTATTGACTTTTATCCGGTGATCGGAATGAAGAATTATCTTCTCATTATCCTGAATAAGTATTGATGGCCAATGGGTGTGGCCAATGAAATTCAATGGATGAACCAGGCTGTTAAAAGCTTCAAATACGGCATCTTCACTGTCAGGGAAAACATAAACCCATTCCTGTGGGTTGGAAGGTGAAGAGTGGGTAAAAAACATCTCATCCTTTTCTATAGTTAGCGGAAGAGATGAAAGATACTGCTGCGCAGAAACAGAAATATTCTGTTTTGTCCATTCCATGGCTGCAAATGCATGAAAAGTAAAATTCTGAGTATCGATCTTGCCGATAGCCGCATAATCATGATTACCGGCTACGCACAGATCCACGTTCTCTTTTACCAGCTCAACACACCTCTCAGGATCAGGGTAGTAACCTACGATATCACCCAGACAGATTACTGAATCAATCGATTTTTCACGGATATCATTGAGGACAGCAATAAGCGCCTCTAGATTTCCATGGATATCAGAAATTATTGCATACCTCATTAGTTTTACCCGTTTCCAGATAGTCTGTGATTAGAGATCTGGTTCACTTCTAAAAATGGCTTACTCTTCAAAATCATATTCTTCAAAATCATATATTATATTAAACAAGGTCCTTATTGCAAATATAATATTCCCCTTTATGGGGAAAGAATGATCATCTGTGCAAAATTTAAAAACCGGACCTGGGACAACAAATTAAACTATGACGGATAACTGTAACAACACTCCTAAGAATCATTCTGGTGATTTTGCAGAAAAGATTGAAGAATTAAAAAACCACATCATTCCAGCTTCCTCGGTGCTTGTCCTTACCCACGACTACCCAGATCCGGATTGTCTCGCTTCAGCATTTGGTGTCTCTGATCTACTCTCCTTCTGGGGCATAAAATCCTCAATTATTTCTTTTGGGGGCTTTGTGGGAAGAGCAGAAAACCGTGCCATGATCCGCTTTCTGAACATTAAAACAGTACCTTTTGTACTAACTGAAATCGAAGATTTTGAAAAGATCATCCTGGTAGACTCTTTCCCTGGCAAGGGGAATGTCTCTCTTCCGATCTCAACCCCTGTAGATGCAGTCATAGACCACCATCCAAATGACCCCATTCCAGGATCAACATACTTCTTTGATATAAGAAAAGATTTTGGCGCAACATCCACCATTATTACCAAATACCTGCTGGAAGCCCATTGCCCCATCACACCTAAGCTGGCTACTGCTCTCTTTTATGGTATAAAAACCGATACCGGAGATATGCGCAGAGAAGTATCTCCCGATGATCTCGAATGCTACAAATATCTTTTTGATATCATGGACCACCGATTACTGTCAAGGATTGAAAACCCTGACCGTGACGTAGAATTTTTTAAAATTATTCACAAAGCTGCTGAATCAGCAGTAACTTATGACACCGTGGGATACACTCACCTGGGGGTTGTCTCTACTCCTGACTACATTGCCGAAATGGCAGACCTTTTCCATAGTCTGGAGAAACTGGAATGGATGATTTGCTCCGGACTTTTTAAAAATCAGATCTTCTACTCTTTAAGATCAAAAAATGATGATAGCGCCGGAGCAAACGCAGAAAAATTGGCAGCGATTCTGGGTGGAAGCGGCGGCGGTCACTCCAGGGTAGCCGCAGGAAGAATCCCCATAGAAGCAGATAATGCAAATAAAGTCTTGGAGAAATTCGAATATACCATAAAAGAAGTTTTCGGGATTTCTGGAGTTCCTCAGGAGAATCTCTTGTAAATCCATCAATTTGACAGGAGTAATGTATGTGGAATTATACTGAAAAAGTTCGTGACCATTACCTGCATCCCCGCAATGTGGGTGAGATCGAGAACCCTGATGGTTTCGGAGAAATAGGAAATATTACTTGCGGTGATGCACTACGTTTGACTTTTAAACTGGACAAGGATGGTAAAGTCGAAGATATACGTTTCAAAACATTCGGTTGCGGAAGTGCTATCGCATCTGCTTCAGTACTTACTGAAATGTGTAAAGGCAAAACCCTGGATGAAATCAAAAAAATAACCAACAAGGATATAGCCGATGCACTGGGTGGACTTCCCAGAGAAAAAATGCATTGCAGTGTGATGGGGCAGGAAGCTCTGGAAGCTGCAATCTCTTTTTTTGAAAGCGGAGGCAAAATCTCTCCCCAGGCACACAAAGAAGGGCATGTCGTCTGTACCTGCTTTGGAATCACCGACAAAGAGATAGAGAAAGCAGTCATCGAAAACGGCCTTAAAACCGTTGATGACGTCACCAATTTCACTAAAGCCGGGGGCGGATGCGGAGGCTGCAGGGATGAGATCCAGAAAATCATCGATTCTACCCTGGGAAATATGACCCAAAAAGAAACTAAAACAGAACCGGTCAGACTCACCACTCTTCAGAAAATCGATAAAATCCGCACAGTTCTCAAAGAAGACGTTAACCCGGTTCTGGCTCAGGATGGCGGCTCATGTGAACTGGTCGATATCGATGGCAACGACGTTCTGGTGGAACTTAAAGGCCATTGCTCCGGTTGCGCATTCTCCAATATGACTCTGATTTCGGTGGTCGAAAAGAAATTAAAAGAGAAGATTTCGGATCAGTTGAATGTCCGCCTGGCATGAAGAGACGACTTAACTGGTCGCCTCTTTTGAGAAATCATTTTCAAATCTTTTCCCAGATAAGAGAATACCGCCAAAACAGTTTCCGCTGCACTTTGGCATCTGGCAGCATTATTGGAGCGGGCATATTCTATCATTTTGTCGGCAAAATCAACAGCAATTACTTTGTTCACTCTCTCAGATAATAATTTTGATAGCTCTCCTTTGCCACATCCAATATCAAGACAGGTTTCCGCTTCCGAAGGTATCTGACGCAGCAGATATGGAAAGTAGCAGTTGTTATGATTCCACTTTGGATCGCTGCCCAGTTCTGCGATTTCATTGAAATCGGCTTTTACAATATCGTAATTCTCCATTGTTGAAACAAACACCTGTGAATCTTTGAATTTCTAAATCTAACTCCTTTTTGTCACTCGATTTCAAGTATACAGTAATATTGACCTGAAGTTCCCTCTGCTATCGCCAGGTATCAATCTAAAGATTTGCAAACCCTTTACTTGCCCACTCTTGTCATCATTGCTACCGTCTCGATATGCTCTGTATGAGGAAACATGTCGAATCCCTGCACAGAAACTACACTGAATCTATTCTTAAATAATGTGATATCTCTGGCAAGAGACTGCGGATTGCATGAAACATAGATCAATCTTTGCAACGAAGAATCTGTAATGGTTTTAATTACATTGCTGTCAAGGCCTTTACGGGGAGGATCAACCACTGCCACAGAATAACCTTTCTGAGTCATCGCCGGGAGTAACTGAGCAGTATCTCCTGCGATAAATTTTACATTTGTAATCTTGTTTAATTTTGCAGCTATTCGGGCAGCATCAACTGAAGCTCTGTTTTCCTCTATACCGATGACTTCAGTTGCTTTGGATGAAATCCACAATGCAATACATCCGGTTCCACTATAAAGGTCAAGCACCGATGTCCCTTGCGGCACCCATTTTCTCACTTCGTCATATAGATTTGGTGTCTGATATGGATTTACCTGAAAAAATGTGGAAAGCCCCACTTTGAACTTGAGAGCTCCCAATACCTCTTTCAAATAAGGTCTTCCCCACCAGAGCGCCTCTTTTTCTCCCAGTACTACATTGGTTTTTCTGGTATTGACATTCTGTACTATCCCTACAATCCGGCTTTTTTTATCAATCCGATCCTCTGACATTTTCAGAAGCAGATTTGAAAAATACCTGCTGCCACTGTGCTGCTCTCCATTAGTCACTATTCCTATAAGGATCTCACCTGTACCAGCACCTTTACGCAAAAGTACGTGCCTCAGAAAACCGCTCCCGCTCTGCTCATTATAAGGACTGAGATGGCACTTTTTTGCCCATTCACGAACCGCCGATGCAATTGCAGTAAGATCCTTATCCTGTATGAAACATCCGGTCTGATTTACTACAGTATGAGAATCGGTTCCATAACATCCCAGAACCAGGCCTCCCCTCTTCTTGTCAAAACCAAATGGAAGCTGCACCTTGTGCCGGTAAAACCAGGGTTCCGGACTGGCTACAATCTCTTTTATTGTCACATTCAGTGATGAAAAACACTCCTGAAGAATTTGCTTTTTCATGGAAAGCTGCTGAGGATATGCGGTTTCCAGTAAAGAACACCCGCCACAGCGCGGGAAATGAGAACATTTATGCACTTTTTATCGCTACTCCTCTTTTTATCGGACATCAAAGCAGTGTAAAGATGAAAACAAAATATATCCTGCCCGGAATACGTCTGTTTGATAGAAAACGTGTTTATTGTGTACGCTCAGATGGGAGTTCTCTCTTCCAGAATCATTTCCGCATCGGTCCTTATAGCGCTCTGGTCTATCTGCACTCTGTGTATAACCCGTTTTGCGCATTTTTACAGCATTCTACGCGAGCTCTCCTGCCATCCAGATTCCCATTCCCACTAATCGCAGGTTTTTCTAACCTGCGCGACTTCCTATGCCTTCGCCACTCCAACCGCTGGGACAATTCCTTGTAATTTTCAGAAATCTCAATTAATTTTTATAGAAAGGTGTTTTGTTCACGATGTGAACGGGCTACGATGTAGTTAAGTACACTTTAGGTTTGTCCGGAAATTAGGTTAATCGGTTAATTCAGAAGCATCAATCAAAACAACTATATTATTCTAAAGGGTACTTCTATGAGAAACAATTCAACGATAACTGATCAATTTGGGTTTTATGCCATCCTCACCGATCCCCTTAAAGGATATGTGGAAACGACCAAGATGCTGGTCGATAATGGAATCCAATTTGTGCAGCTTAGAATGAAAAACTGCTCTGAGCTGGAAATCTGCAGAATTGCTTATGCACTTTGTGAGCTCACCGAAGGAACCTCTACTAATTTGATTATTAACGATTACCCCAGAATTGCCAGAACCTGCGGTGCTGATGGAGTGCATATAGGACAAACCGATATGCCCTACGATGAGGTTCGTGAATTTCTTGGATATTCCAAAATCATTGGTATCTCTACTCATTCTCCACAACAAACCGCATCTGCTGTTGCACTCAGCCCCGATTATATTGGAATAGGTCCGGTCTATCCTACTCCCACCAAAGTAATTGCAGATCCGGTCATTGGTATCGATGGAATGAAAGAGATGCTTTCACTGGCTACTGTGCCTGCAGTTGCAATTGGTGGTATCGATCTTACTAACCTCAGGGAAGTTCTTGAAGCTGGTGCAGTCAATTTCAGTATGGTGAGACAGTTGACCCAGTCCGAAAACCCCGAAAAGACACTTAACGAGATAAAGAAAATTTACAATGAATATTATCCGGGATTTTACTGAGAGAGGTATTCTCCAGTATATCCGGATTAGTTCATATCTTTATTATTCTTCATTACAATATCAAAGACTGATCAGGCGAATCGTGCCTGATACTATGCTATTATCATGCAAATAAACCTGGAAACATGGATTAAACAGTACATTCAAATTGTAAAAGAACTTTTTGGTTCACGCCTTCTGTTTGTAGGACTTCAGGGCAGCTATGGCAGAGGAGAAGCTGATGAAAAAAGCGATATCGATCTGGTAGTTATTCTGGACAGTTTATCTATCGATGACCTGAAAGCCTATGATGATGCAATCTCAAAACTTTCTGACCGGGATAAAATCTGTGGCTTTATATCAGGAAAACAGGAGTTACTTAACTGGAGCAAAGCAGATCTGTTCCAGTTTTATCATGACACGACCCCACTATTGGGTGATCTTCAAACTCTGCTCCCTCGATTAAGCAGAGAAGACAATAGAAGCGCTATCCAGTTTGGCGCATGCAATATTTATCATCTGTGTGGACATAATGTTGTACATGAGAAAGACCCGGGGATCCTTAAATCCCTTTACAAAGGAGCTGTTTTTGTAATACAGGCTCTCTTCTACTACCAGACCGGCATTTACATTAAGAAACACAGTGACCTGATTGCAAAAGTCTCCCCACGGGAGAAGAAACTTCTTAAAACATATTCAGAAATGAAAAGAGATGCGTCCGGTCAGGAGATTAATTTCTATGAGTTGTCTAGAGTTTTGTTTGACTGGGCTGGGCAGATAATAAAAGAGTATGGAAAAGAAGAAAATGAAAATTAGAGCCCTTTGACTTCAATTGCTTCTAACCTTTCTTCCTTTCAATCCGATCTTTGGCCAAATCAACAAGAGTTATTAGTAACACAACAATAATTATAGGAAAACCTAAAAAGGCACCCAATATACCGAAGCCTATAAAGGTTTCTCTGTAACTACATGTTCGTCCGATTATTAATGCTAATGCCAAAAGCATCAATTCGGTGATAATGATTATCCAAAAGACAATAGAAATATTTTTCCAATATTCTTTAGTCATTATTAGTTAGATCTTTTTGAATTCTTGTTTTCATACACTAACCCGAATCAAACACTATTTTTTCATTGCTTCGGCTTTTAATTCTGCTGGCATTTTTTCGATTGCATATCTTAAAGCTGTACGGGGCATGACCGATTTGTTTTTGATCACATAATTGAAAATCTCTTGCTGATTTGCTTCACTGGCAGCCTTCAACATCCACCCATACCCTTTCTGAACTAAATCATCTTTATCCAATAGTAAGATGTCTGCTATCTGAAGAATATCGCTGAGAAATTTTCCTTTCCGCGCAGGAATAATCAGAGTCACTGCAGATGCCCTCCGCATCCATCGGTTTTCTGAGCTTGCCATATTTTTTAATCTGGAAATATTATCAGGATACATTTCAATGAATTGTCCAACAGTATGATTGCAGAGAGTATCACAGGATGCCCAGTTATTCACGTAATTATCGATCCATTTTTCGAATATGTGAATGTCCTGGGGTTCATATTGCTTATGGATACGGTAGGACCAATTGCAGGCAACGAAAGATTCTTCAAGAATCCCTGATTGCCACAACTTTTCACATAGATCAAATATTTTTGACTTTGATTCAGTTTTTATAAGGGTGAAAAGAGTTTTGCTGATCTTATTAACAACCGGAACTTTTACACCGTAGAATTTTATTTTTTCTTTGAAAAAATTCTGGCTACTCTTTTGGGTTTTTTCATCGATATTGTTTTTCAGTTCTTTTCTGACTTTTTCTAAGATCTCTTCCATCAGGCCCTCCCATAGGTAACTATGTAAATCACATCTGAATCAGGCGTTTCACTCATTTATCTCAATAGTCACCATATCCTCGGTTGCTTCCATAAACCTTTGCTCCATAAATTTGCGGGCATCAAGGATTCCGGAGTTATAAAACAAGGGGCCAATTTTTTCGCAGAAGAATTCAAACAGTTCCTCTGCTTCAAATTCACCAAGATCGAGTTCATATTCATCAATGAGAAATTCCTGTAGTTTTGCAAGAAATTCCATCCGGTGTTCCAATGGAATTCTTCCCTTCAGCATATCTATGGTTTTTTCATTTTTCTTCTTCTTCATTTTCCAGTATCCTTACATATTTGGCCTTGATAGTGGAAGGATCCTTACAGGCAGGAAGAGGCCAATAAACCTGGTACCTCACTGTTTTGGCGCTGCTGACATTTATCAATCCCTTGTCTATCACCCATTCACCAGGCATTTTTACCGATGCAGATGCGCTGTCTTCACCGCAATATAAAAACAGCTCCCTGTTGGACACTTTCTTTATCTCATCTGTCTTGTTCTCTATCTCCACAAAACCTAGTACCCTGCCCTGCGATTTAACCAGCTTAATATCAGAGATTCTGACAATCAGCCCCTCTTCAGGTTCAAGCACAACAGTACCAATCCCAGAAGTGCAAACGGATATCAGAAGGTAAACAGACAATAAAGCAGAAAGAAAGTATTTTCTCATAGATTACTCCGGATAGTTTGCAGAAAACGTTTTAAAGAAAATAATTTGAAGTTTGTTTTTTTACAATCGCCCATCCGGGCAGCGTGATTCTTCATCACCAAAACCAATTTTTATTAAGTAAAATCATATAAGAGTGTTCCTTGCCACCAAATGAAGAATAATTTGGAATCCTGATTTTTTAAATTGGAAAACCCTCACTGCAAAATTATAATAACTATATGACTACCTCAACCGGCAAAAAAGCTACTCTTATATTTGATTTTGATGGAACCATTGCAGATACTTTCTCCTTTTATCTGCGCATACTGAATAAATTATCCCAGAAATTCGGATTCAGGCAGATTCAAGCGGATCAGGCGGAAACATACAGAAACCTGGATTCACATAAAGTTATGGAGCTTTTAGCCATACCTCGCATAAAGCTTCCCTTTATAGTATGGGAAGCCAGAAGGTTACTGAAAGAGGGACTAAATAATGTGGTTCCATTTGATGGGATAAAAGAAACTATTGAAGAGATACGAAAGAAAGAGATTCTGCTGGGTATTATAACCTCTAATTCAGTAAGAAATGTGCGCTCATTCCTCAAGCATTTTAAATTTCCTGAATTTGATTTTATCTATTCCTCTTTGCATATCTGGAACAAGTCAAAAGCGCTTAAACGAGTGATTCAACACCATAAGCTTCAACCACAGATGGTGTTCTATGTCGGTGATGAAACCAGGGATATAGAGGCGGTAAGAGAAGCGGGTGTTAAATCCATAGCAGTAACCTGGGGATATAATTCAAAAGACTTACTGAAGTCATTCTCGCCAGATTTTCTCATTTCTGATCCCAGGGAGATTATCAGAATTCTGGAAGATAGTCTCTAAATTTGCCCTCAGATAATTGATTGGTTTCAGACAGTAGTGTCCCGTTCCTGTCGAATTTCAAGGGACAGAAGAAATTTACCCCACTGCCGTAGAAATTTTCTCATCAATATGAGTAAATTACTCCTCAATATGAGTAATTTTCTACTCAATATGAGTAACTTACTCCTCCACATGAGTAATTTTCTACTCCACATGAGTAACTTACTCCTCCACATGAGTAATTTTCTACTCCACATGAGTAATTTTCTACTCCACATGAGTAATTTTCTACTCCACATGAGTAACTTTCTACTCCACATAAGAATTTTTCTCATTCACAAGAGAAACTTTCTCATCGATCCTCGCATTCTAATTCTCTTACTCCTGTACCGGTTTGGAACTTAAAGCATTGTAACTTGGAATTTTTTTGGAATTTTGGATATTGTGATTTTTGATTTATTTGGAATTCAGTGATCTTTCGTAAAATTAACCGGAAACTACTGAATTTCAGACAAAAAGAGGTTCATTTTTTGCATTCTAAAAAATTGTTAATTTCTGGGCAGACTCATTTGATATAAAATACAGGTGCTTATGAAAACGATTCTTCTCAAAAGCGGATACTCAATTCCGGTAATGGGATTAGGGACCTGGTTAATGAATGGCCGGGAGTGCTTTGATTCTGTATTAATGGCGCTGGAGAATGGGTATCGCCACATAGACACCGCCAACGCCTACGAAAATGAAGATGATATCGGTCAGGCAATCCAGACTTCAGGAATCAACCGAAAAGAACTTTTTTTAACCTCCAAAGTGTGGTATCAGAAATTGCGTTTCAAAGATGTTATCGACCAATGCCACAGTTCTCTGGAAAAGTTGCGCACCGATTATCTGGACCTGCTTTTAATTCACTGGCCTAACAAATTCATTCCCATGAATGAGACATTCAAGGCATTTGAGAAACTTGTTGAAGAACATCTGGTCAGAAGTATCGGAGTCAGCAATTTTACAATCAATCACCTTGAAGAAGCTCTTAAATCCACAGTTCTTCCCATAGCAGTCAACCAGGTCGAGTTTCATCCGTTTCTTTTCCAGAAAGAGTTATATCAATACTGTAAAGAGAAGCAGATTGTCATCATAGCCTATTCACCCCTGGCACGAGGGAAAGTATTCGAAAGTGATCTTCTGCAAAAGATTGGACAAAATAAAGATACCGGTCCGGGACAGGTCGCTCTTGCCTGGCTGATTAAAAAAGGATTGGTGGTTATTCCCAAATCTTCCTCAGAAGAACACATCATTGCCAATCTTGGGGCTCTTAGCATAACCTTATCCGACCAGGAGTCCTCAATGATTGATAATATATCGGAGAATCAAAGGTTTATTAACCCATCCTGGTCAGAATTTGATGCTTAATGCCTGTTCTTATGTCTGCTATCATACAATTATGAGTTCTGCTGGAGGCGCGTGATAATGAAAGACCTGCAACTTACTTATCTTATAATTCACGAAGATCAGTCGCAGCCATAAAAAAAAAGGAAAGTGGCTGATTGCCACTTTCCTTTACTATAAGCTGCCTGAAAATCCCTGTTATCCAAGCAACTGCAAAACCCCCTGGGTAGACATATTTGCCTGTGCCAACATCGATATTCCAGACTGAGAAAGTATCTGATTTCTGGTAAAGTGAGCAGATTCGAAGGCGAAATCTGCATCTCTGATGAGAGACTCTGCAGACTGCTGATTGGTATTGGACACAGAGAGGTTATTGATCGCGTGTTCCAGACGATTAACAAAAGCTCCCATATTGGAACGCATGGTGTTAACACTGTCAATTGACTCATCAAGAGACCGTATCGCTTCAACCGCTGATTCCTGATCTTCGAGTGAAGTAGTATTGAGAGCGGTACCGCCACCTGTTCCAAGGCTGGTGGTAGTAAGAGTATCGATAGTGATAGTAATTGAATCTTTTCCGAGATTTGCATTTGCATCAATCCACAATGCCGAGCCATCCGAGCCGATACCGAAGCGTTCATTTCGGTTGGTTCCGCTTGATGAGATCAGTTTCATGCCATTGTAGTTGGTAACTTCTGCAATCCGGTCAATTTCAGAAATCAGTTGCTGATACTCCTGATTGGTGTATGCTCGTTCTGTTGAAGTCAAAGTATCATTAGCTGACTGGACTGCCAGTTCACGCATACGCTGAAGTATATCGGAAATCTCATTTGCAGCACCTTCTGCAATGGAGATAGCCGCTATGCCATCCTGTGCATTACGCATTGCCTGCGCTGTACCTCTAACCTGAGTTCTTAGGTTTTCTGAAACACCCAGCCCGGCAGCATCATCGGAAGCACGGTTTATGCGCAAACCGGTTGACAATCTTTCCAGAGAAACCTTCATGTCCCGATTGACCTTGAACATGGCATTCTGGGTGTGCATGGAAGAGATGTTATGATTGATACGCATAGGAACCTCCTTGTTTCGATGATACCCCGCGTAAAATGGCATCATCCGTGGTGACTAAAGCTCTGGCATCCTTGCCATCTTTTTGATTTTCTTTTCTTATTCCCGGTTATCTTACTCTTGATAACCGCCTTCATTAAACATTAATCGACTTTTATGATTCCCACCTTTAGTGCTTTTTATAAAATATGAACAAGCAGATTTTATATCCTGTCACTTATTTATAAGGGTACACATTTTTTTATAACGATTTAGATAGGTATGCTCCTTCATAATGTGAAATAGGGCATTTTCACTTATCCGCCTGCGTGCACTCTCATTATTACTATAATACCGGATTTTTTCCTTCAGCTCATCAATTGAACAGTACGTTACGACCTCATCCTTTTCAAATAATTCCTCCAGATCACTCTGTTTATCATTCAAAACAAAACTGCCACTTGCAGGGATATCAAAAACACGCTGATTTACTCCTGTTGGCATCTGAGAGCTGGTAATATTCAGGTTAATCTCAATCTTTCTGTAAACAGAGGCCAGTTCGGTTCTGTAATCAATATCATGGTGAGTTTTAATCCAGCTTCCACATAACTGCCTCCACCCCTGCGGATCTCCAAAAGTCTCAATTCCAAGATCTTTCACGGAATTAATTACTCTTTTTCGCTTCAGCATGCTTGCAGTATGAATTATCAATGCCTGCAACCAAACTACATTCCTGGTATCATCTGGTAAGGAAATATTGAGCTTCCGAGAGACCTGAGAAATTATATCAGCCACATTGCACCGATTACATTCAGAAATTATCTCTGCGGATTGTTTGACAATTGAATCGTAAGAAGGGTTCCATATAATTTTCCTTCTGATATTTTCCAGAAATTCCCCATTCATTGCACTTCCTACAAAGGCTAATTTTACAGTGCCAGGGGAAGCTGGTTTCCTGGAAAACAATTCTGGCGATGTGGCTAAAGGCAGATAATGCGCATCCTTAAACCCGGCTTTCCTTAAACCATTCAGATATGTCTTCTCCCAGCAGAAAGCTGTCATATTAGATTTTATGAACTGATTCTGATGCAGAAGAATTGGTGTAGGATCATCTACAAACCATACACTAACCGGTATTCCATATTTAAAAGAAAGGTCACTGAGAACTCCGCTTCCATCAAAACCCATCATGTTTACCGAAATAATCATTTCGGGCCGGAGTTTCTGCAGACTCTCTTCCAAATCACAGTGATAATGCAGGCAATCACTGAATTTGCGATAATCAAAAACCGCCGTATTACCGCAGTTATTCATGGCAGATCTGAGTTCCTCCTGAAGGAAAAAATTGCCATACAATAACAGCGATGTTCTCTCTTTACTGACAGTTTTTGAGTACAACGTTTCCTGAAGCAATTTATCATAGAAAAGCTGTTGCACTCTGTAAGCAACAGGGTGCTTGATTACCTGTACATACCTGCCGCCATCGATAAAATTGCGGAGAATACTTACCGGATCAGAAGATTGGCTGGTTATAAAAACCGGTTGCTTACTGAACCTCTCTTTGATACAAATCTCGGCGAGTTCCTGGTAATATTCAATGACTATGATTTGGCTATCAGAAGGGATTCTGTGCAGTAACTGAGAAACATGATAACCCAGTCCTGTTCCCAGTAAAATGATCCTGTCTCCCCAGATATTTAAATCCTGGAAATAACGGCTTTCCAACCGAGGATCTACAAGCGAGTGAAGATGAATTGTGTTTCCATTCTCATCTTCCAACCTTGCAGAACTCTCTCCTGTTTGAGCTGTAAAAAGCTGGCATGCATACTTTTTCATTATTTTCCTGGCCTGATCTGATATTTTTTAACCTAAGTTTATGTTTTATTCACTGGTATTTCAATGACTTCCTTTTTTTATCATTGAAAAACGAACTGGTTGCGGGATATAATTGATTAGACTATTACAACTAAGAAAAGAAATAAATATTTATGCCCAATGAACATATTTCTCTCTCATTTCGAGACATCATAGATTCTTTGCGCTGTGGTGATTACAGTGTTGCATCATCCAGACTCAATGAAACACTGCAATGTATGGAAACGGAACTAAAGAACAGAAAAGTGGCCCCAAAGCAACTTCAGAAACTGCTCTACTCTCTGGAAACACTTTTCACCATGCAAAAAATGGAAGATTGGGTTGCGGTTGCAGATATTCTGGAGTTTGAATTTACTGGCATCTGGAAAGAACTGATGCAGAGTTAATCCTGCCTGACGCATGATTCTCTGGAGGAAAGCTGACCACATGCACCATATATGTCCTTTCCTCTGCTTTTTCTAAGGGTTGCCGATAACCCCCTCTGATGCAATTTATTTGCGAAAGTCTCAAGTCTGCCTTCAGCCGGACTCTTAAACCCTGAACTTTTGCCAGGATTAACCGGAATCACATTTATTTTACAAGGAAAACCACCCAGCAGATTGCTGAGTGCATTTACTGCCTCATCGGTATCGGTTTCCCCTTCTATCAGGACATATTCAAAAGTCACTCTTCGACCGGTTTTATCGAAATATCTTTTGGCTATTTCAATAAGCCGGGCAATAGGATATTTGTTATTTACCGGCATTATTTGGCTGCGTTGTTTATCAGAAAAGGCATTCAGAGAAATAGCCAGACCAATGTTAAGGTCTTCATTCATAAGTCTCTCAATCGAAGGAATTACACCAGCGGTAGATACGGTGATTCTCCTGCCTCCGATATTAAAACAATCTTCATTCATGATAATATCAAGAGCAGATCTGAAGTTTTCGAAATTGGAAAGAGCTTCTCCCATGCCCATAAAGACAATGTTAGTGACTGATTTATCTCCTCTTTTTTCCAGGAAATCATTTATTCCGATTAGTTGGCCTATAATTTCATCCTGAGCAAGATTCCGGATCAACCCCATCTTTCCGGTTTCGCAAAACACACATCCCAAACCGCAACCCAACTGACTCGATAAGCAGGCTGTTCTCCTGTTCCTGTCGATCAATAAGACACTTTCCACGATATGTGAAGACTCGTGTAATAGGAATCCAAATTTAACTGCATCGCGGCTTCTGGATTCCATTGTAGATACCAGTTCCATTTTTTTTAAAGAGAATTTTTCACTTAGTTTCTGACGCAGCACTTTGGGCATATTATTCATCAATTCAAATGAATCCACCCTTTTCTGATACACCCATTTCATTATTTGCGTAGCCCTGAATTTCTTCTCTCCCATCTTTTCAATTACATCTGCAACAGATGAGATTTTCAGATTCTTGAAACGTATCAAACCATCATTCCCTTCAGACATAAAGAACACCTAAGCTTCCTGTGCACACACTTAACCTGAAAATACGAATAATCGCATATAAAAATGTAAGAGCAATAAAAAAAGCCGTAAGAGTTATTCTCACGGCTTTAATATTTTAGATGCGGTTGGTCGGACTCGAACCGACACAAGCTAGCGCTCACTACCCCCTCAAAGTAGCGTGTCTACCAGTTCCACCACAACCGCATTTTAAAGAGCAAAAGTTAAATTATTTAGAATCTGCAGGGACAGCGGACTTTTCTATGGCGTCCGGATTGTCTAACTGCAATCCTTCTGTTCCTGCGGCATTATCCAATGCAGATGCAGGAGAGTATTTCTTTTCTTTAGCAATTTTTTCCTGAAGAATCGAGGCTTTGGCAGAGTTGTTCTGCTGACTTAAAGTCAATGACATCAAGACACAAAGCAAAAGAAAGACTCCACCGAAAATTGCTGTTCCCTTAGTAAGAATATTAGCAGTATCCTGAGTACCCAGAAGATTGCTGGCGCCTCCCAGAGATCCACCGATCGCTCCGGAAATGCCACCACCCTTATCGGATTGAATCAGAATAAGAAATACTAAAAAGATACAAACAATAATAAAGAAAAATACAAGGATTGCAAAAAGCATAAACTACCTTTGTTAATGTTACATCAAACCGGATTTACGATACCGGCAAAATCAGAAGCCTTTAATGATGCTCCGCCAATCAGACCGCCATCAACATCACTCTGTGCCAGCAGTTCCTTGGCATTTTCCGGTTTCATACTACCACCGTATTGAATTCTTAAGGAGGCGGCAATCTCTTTATCATATAACTTTTCAATGATTTTCCTGATAAAAATATGAGCTTCATTAGCCTGTTGGGGAGTAGCAGTCTCACCTGTTCCTATAGCCCATACGGGTTCATAAGCAATTGTACATTTAGTAACATCTGAAGCTTCAATACCTGAGAAAGCGCCTTTAACCTGTCTCTCGATAACGGAATCCATTTGGCCGCTTTTTCTTTCATCCAGAGTTTCACCTATGCAAATAATCGGCAAGAGCTCTGAAGCCAGAACGGCTTTAACTTTTTTATTAACTGTTTCGTCAGTTTCATGAAAATATTGTCGTTGTTCAGAATGTCCTACTATTACATAGGTAACACCCACACTCTTGAGCATAGAACAACTGACTTTACCTGTATAGGCTCCCTTTGCTTCCCAGTGCACATCCTGTGCTCCAAGTTTAACTGAAGAACCTTTCAAGATCTCTGCAACTGCCAAAAGGTTTGTAAAAGGAGGACAGACCGCAATATCAACATCAGTTACATTCCCTACAGTCTCTACCACACCCTTTGCCAAAGCTTTCGCTTCATCAATAGTGGTGTTCATCTTCCAGTTTCCAGCAACAAATTTCTTGCGAGCCATTCTTGTCCTTTCAGCCATTCACTTTATAAGAGTTTCTGAATATAGATAAAATCACTCTTGGATTTCAAGTATTTTTTAGAAAGAAAGGAGCCATCAAATGACAGCCCCTTATTGTCACTTATCGTTCAGAGCTTTCACTCCAGGCAGGATTTTCCCTTCTACCAGTTCCAGAGAAGCTCCACCACCGGTAGAAATGTGTGACATTTTATCTGCGACACCAGCCTTTTTAACCGCAGATACAGAGTCTCCACCACCGATTACGGTAGTAACGTCTTTGAGTTGTGCAAGTGTTTCCGCAATAGCCTGAGTTCCAGCAGCAAATTTAGGAAATTCAAAAACGCCCATGGGACCATTCCAGAACACAGTTTTACAGTCTTTAAGTTCATTTTTAAAGTTCTCAATAGACGCAGGGCCGATGTCCATACCCATCCAGCCATCTTCTATAGCCGCGCTGTTAGTTACTTTTGATTGGGCATCAGAAGCAAACTGCTGGGTAACCACATGATCCACAGGAAGCAATATCTTCACACCTGCATTTTTTGCCTTTTCCAGAACATCTTTTGCAGTATCAAGCATTTCATCTTCGATCAGTGACTTACCTACCGAGATTCCCTGAGCCTTAAGGAATGTATAAGCCATCCCTCCCCCGATCACCAAAGCATCAACCTTTGCCAGCAGGCTTTCCAGCACTGCAATCTTTGATGAAACTTTTGCTCCTCCAATAATGGCAACAAACGGTTTCTGAGGGTTTTTAACTATCTTTTCTTCGAGGAACTCAAGTTCCTTTTCCATCAGGAAACCTGCAACTGCAGGAAGAAATTTAGCCAGTGTTTCTGTAGAAGCATGGGCCCGGTGTGCTGTACCGAAAGCATCATTTACATAAATATCGCCGTAGGTGGAAAGAATTTTGGCCATCTTTTCCCGCTCTGAAGCATCCTTGGAGGTCTCTTCTTTGTTATAGCGGGTATTTTCAAGAAGCAGAACCTCTCCACCCGAAAGAGAAGAAACCATCTTTTGAGTCTGTTCATCGATCGTTCCGGGAGCTAACTTTACTTCTTTATTAAGAAGTTTGGAAAGATGGGCTGCAACAGGAGCCATTCTATGTTTTCCTTCGCTGAACTTCTTCTCATCGAAGGCTTTTCCGTCCTTTTCTGCCTTTTCTCTGGCCTTTGCAATGTCTTTTTTAGGATCGCCCAAATGAGACATTAAAACCAGGCTTTTTACATTCTGTTGAAGAATGTAAGTAATTGTAGGAAGTGCAGCAACTATACGGGTATCATCCTGAATGACACCATCTTTAAGTGGAACATTGAAATCTACACGCATTACCACACGCTTATCATCAAATTTGATGTCTTTAACAGTCTTTTTGGTGATTGCCATATTTTTTTCGCTCCTCTAATAGTATCAAAAATCAGGCGAGTTGATTGTGCAGTATTTAAAAAGAGAAGGAACGGTCTTTCCGTTCCTCCTTGAAAATTAAAGTAAATCAGATAACGATTTACTTGGAAGCCATAAAACGAACAAGATCAACAACTCTATTGGAGTATCCCCACTCGTTGTCATACCAGGAAACAATCTTGAAAAAGCGTTTTTCACCTTTAAGATTGTTCTGAAGAGTAGCTAGTGAGTCATAGATTGATGAGCGATTATCGTGGATAAAATCGGTGGAAACCAGTTCTTCATCGGTGTAGCCCAGGATTCCTTTGAGATATGAAGAGGTAGCAGCCTTCAGTTTGGCATCGATCTCCTCAATTGAAGTGTCACGTTCTGAACGGAAAGTCAAGTCAACCACAGACACATCTGGTGTTGGAACACGGAAAGACATCCCGGTCAGTTTACCTTTTGTTGAAGGAAGCACTTCACCGACCGCTTTTGCAGCACCAGTTGTGGAAGGAATGATATTCAGAGCAGCAGCACGGCCACCTCTCCAGTCCTTCTTTGAAGGTCCATCAACGGTTTTCTGAGTAGCTGTGTAAGAGTGAATTGTAGTCATCAAACCGGTTTCGATACCGATGCCCTCTTTGAGCAATACATGGACTACCGGTGCAAGACAGTTAGTGGTGCATGAAGCGTTAGAAACGATGTTATGAACTTTAGGATCATACTCGTTTTCATTAACACCCATTACGATGGTTTTTACCTGGCCTTTTCCTGGAGCAGAGATGATTACTTTCTTTGCACCAGCTTCCAGATGGCCTTTAGCTTTTTCAGAATCAGTGAAAAGACCGGTGGATTCGATAACGTAGTCAACACCCAGTTCTTTCCATGGCAGTTCGGCAGGATTGCGAGTTGCCATAATGCATCTTATCTTATTGCCATTAACAACCAGAACGTCATTTTCCTGTTTCGAATCATCACTTTTCTGAGTTGTTACAGTATGTTTAAATTTGCCGTGAATGGAGTCGTATTTCATCTGATAAGCAAAGTAATCAGCATCTGTGGAAATGTCAACAACAGCTACTACATCGATCTCTTTGCCCAGAAGTCCCTGGTCACAGATTGCCTGGAAAACCATACGACCGATTCTTCCAAACCCATTGATTCCAACCTTAATTGCCATGAAGTTCCTCCATTATAATGAATAAAAAGAAAGTACGCTGTTTTGCAAGAGAATATTCTATTTTATGTTCATAACTTACGGCGACTAATATAAGTCGATCCATCAACCGGAGTCAATTAAAATCAACCGGATTTTCTATAAAATCTAGTGGGAGAATCATGGAAAAATCCACCTCCATTTTCAGTTATAAAAACTCAAACGAGCCCGGTCTTTTTTTTATTGCAGGTCCTTGTGTCCTGGAAAATCGTGACGTCACTCTTCAGATCGCAGCGACTCTCGCCGACCTTTCTATCAAACATAAAGTCGATATAGTTTTCAAGGCCTCTTACGATAAAGCCAACCGCACTAGCCTAAATTCTTTCCGAGGCCCCGGGAAAACCGAAGGGCTGGAGCTTCTACGAATTGTCAAAGAAGAGACCGGCCTGCCACTATTGACAGATATTCACGAAGTATCCCAAATAGAAGAGGCGGCCCAGGTAGTGGATGTACTTCAAATACCTGCATTTCTGTGCCGACAGACCGATTTGCTCTACAATGCAGGCAAAACCGGAAAAATTGTGAATGTCAAAAAAGGGCAGTTCCTCTCCCCACTGGAGATGAAATACTCTCTGGAGAAAGCAGGTGAAAACTCCTGGCTCACCGAGCGGGGAACTTTTTTTGGATATAACCGTCTGGTGGTGGATTTCGCAGGTTTCGATACTCTGAAAAGTCTGGGTAAACCCCTGATATTTGATGCTACCCATAGCGTTCAGCAGCCAGGTGCAGGTAACGGTCAATCCTCTGGAAACCGATCGCTGGCCATACCCCTGGCTAAAGCTGCATTGGCAGTTGGAGTCGATGGATTATTCTTTGAAGTTCACCCGGATCCGGACATGGCTCTATGTGATGGCCCTAACAGTCTTTACCTTAAAGAGTTTGAGCAGAACGTGCCTCGTCTGTTAAATCTATATGATTATCTGAAAAGCTATTGTTGATAAAACAATAGCAGCAGCCCCGATTCAGTTTTCATTAAAAATGGTTACCCTGTCTTGCCATCCTCTACTTTTAAATACTTTACCGCAAGAGTCTACAACCATACATTCAAGACGGGGGCGCGAATTTACAAATTTCAATATTTCTTCTGCACTTCTGCTAAACAGGCCAGTACTCATGACATCAGCTTCTGCCGGATCCAGACAAAAGACAGTCAGACTCTGGTTTTTTGTACTGCTGTAGCCGGTCCTGGTATTAAAAAGGTGATGATACCTGTTTCCATCAACGATGCGATATCTCTCATAGTCTCCACTGGTAACAATCGATCCACTGTCAAGCTCAAGAGCACCTATAGCCCCATCATTTCTGGGGTGTTGTATGCCTATCCGCCAGGGTTTTCCATCCGCACGTTTCCCTTTTACGATTATGTCTCCACCGGCTGAAATCAGGTAATCATTAATTCCGTAGCTATTGAGCAGTTTTCCGATTTCTCGCAGCACAAACCCTTTTGCAATTCCTCCAACATCGATCTGAGTCTGTTGGGATGAGAAAAAGATAGAATCACCGATTATTTTCAACCTTCTGAAATCAACCTTCTCCAGGGCAGACCGAATCTGGTGTTCAGAAGGCAAAGAACTATCTGCCTGGGAATTTTCACCAAACCCCCAGAGTTTTTTCAGAGGCTGCACTGTCAAATCAAACCCACCCTCCAGAGTATCCCCATAATCCAATGCAAACTGAATCATCTCCCTTAGTTGAGGAGAAAGTGGCATAGCGTTTTTTTCCCGCTCATTAAGCAACCGCACCTCAGAACCGAAACTTTCCACAGAGAAACGCTCTTCCCAATCTTTTAATAAAGAATCTATGGAATTCCAGCACTGTTCTATCTCTATTTTATCCCTTTTATCCCTGAGGACAAGAGAGATTTCGGTGATGGTGTCCATGCGGAAATATTTCTTCTTTGCCAGTTCAGGATTTTTTTTACAACCAATACCAAATATACAGAACAGGAAAATTACTAATGAATGTTTTGGTGAAACCATGAGAGGATATCCTTATATTTTAAATGTCCACCAAAAAGATCAAGTGCGCTTCCAATAGTCACATCTACTTTGTAATTTCCTGCATCCCGAATGCGCTCCAGATCATTAATCGAGTTGACTCCACCAGCATAGGTAACCGGAATAGAAGAATACTTGGCTAAAAGGGATACCAGTTCTTCATCTATACCCTCTTTTTTTCCTTCCACATCGGCTGCATGAATAAGAAATTGATCGCAGTACTTTGCCAAAGCTCCGAAAGTATCCGAAGAAATTGTTAACTCTGTATACATCTGCCACCGATTGGTTACAACAAAATATTGCCCGTCTTTTTTTTTGCAACTGAGATCCAGCACCAGTTTACTTTTACCCACAGTTTTAGAAAGATGTGCAAGCCTTTCCCATTGCACATTACCTCCACTGAATACATAAGAAGTGACAATTACATGAGATGCACCAGCATCCAGGAAAATGAATGCATTTTGAGGATTGATACCACCTCCAACCTGCAATCCACCCGGATAAGCATTCAAGGCTTGAATTGCAGCATTTTCATTTCCCTCACCCAGCATTATTACATGTCCATCGGTAAGCTTATCATTTTTATAAATTTCTGCATAATATGCCGGACTTAGATCCGTCTGAAAGTTGGTGACCAGATCGGTTTCTTTCCCAGAAAGGGTGCTGCCAACGATCTGCTTCACTTTTCCACCATGAATATCGATACAGGGATGGAATTTCACATTTTACTCCTGAAAGGTATTTCTTCTACGCCTTTTTATTAAAATTATTTTCACTTAACTATCAAAATTCACCCTGAAAATAGTATGTGCCTGATCTTATCCTGTTGTTTGACCTGAACCCATAAACATATTAATTTAGATGATTATATTAATTGCAATCTCATTTTTAAAAGGAGAGTAGCCTCATGCATCTGAAAATCATTGGAGTTGCAGCTATAATTGTTGGTTTGGTTGGATGCTCAGACAACAGCACAATCAAAGAAGCGGTACAGGAATCGCATCCTGATGGATCACCAAAGAAAGTCATTTTTTATAAAGGATCACCCAAAAACCTCGTACGAACTGTTTTTTACCACGCTAATGGTAAGATACAATCGGATTCCTATTTTAAAGATGGCCTTGCTGATAGCATCCAGACAATGTATTATGTCAGCGGTGCCAAATACAAAGAAACCTTTTTTAAAGCTGGTAAAAAGCATGGACCGGAAAAATCCTGGTATGAGGATGGCAAACTCAAAAGCGAAGCAAACTATGTAGATTCTTTAGTTGAGGGGCCTTTTAAGACCTATTTCGAAGATGGTTCGATCCAATCAGAGGTCACCTACAAAGCTGGGAAAAAAGATGGACAGGAAATCAGCTATTATCCATCAGGGCTCCAAAAGACTCTCAAGACCTATGTTAATGGTGACAAAGAGGGTGTAGAGCAGGAATGGTATGAAAACGGAAAGATGAAAACCGAAGTAAACTATAAAAAGAATGTGCTTAATGGTCCTTTCACCACCTTTTATAAAAACGGTAAAAAAGAGGAGAGCGGTTTTTACAAGGATGGTAATTATGAAGGAGACCGTTTCATGTACAGAGAAAATGGGAAGGTACGCTCCAGAGCAAAATATGAAAATGGAGTACAGGTAGAAGGTGAAGTTTTCTAAGAAGTACACTCACATCTCAGGGGCAGAATTTAACTCTGCCCCTGCAATAAGATCATCTACAGTATATTATTTCCAAATATTACTTCCTTGCCCCCCAAAAAAAAGCAATTGATACTCATTTTTCCGTAATCTCTGGTACATTAATTGTTACCTTCCAGTTTTGCTATTAAACGAGACAGCTCAGGCCTGGCAACATTACTCTTCCACCTTAAATATCACAATGGTATATTTATTAATGTATAACAATTGATTTTTCAGGTTGTTATGTTTCAATCATTTTGGCTCCTGCGTGGAGAAATTGTCCCATCATCATTGGTTTAACTATATTTATGAATTACTGGTTTAATCCTGGCAGAACTGTAATATTAGCTTCCGGCTCACCACGCCGGAAACAGATTCTCTCTTTGATGGGATTTTCTTTTAATACGATTGTTCCAACTGAATTTAATGAAAATCTATATCTGGATTCTGATCACCTTAACGAGTCTTTGCAGAAATTAGCATCGATTAAAGCAAGAACTGTTTCAGAAGCTAACCCTGAGGCATTAGTTTTAAGTGCAGATACAGTGGTGGTGAATGATTCGGTTATTTTAGGGAAACCGGCAGGTTATGAAGATGCCTTTAAAATGCTCAAAAGTCTGTCTGGAAAAAAACATAAGGTGGTAACTGGTGTGGCGCTGCTTTGTGCAGAAGAGAATTTCTGCAAAACAACAGTTGTAAGTACGTCGGTTTTTTTTCGCAGCATCTCAGACCAGGAAATAGAGCATTATCTTCATTTTCCAGAATATCAGGACAAAGCCGGTAGTTACGCAATTCAAGGTAAAGCCATGATTTTTATAGATAGAATTGATGGTTGCTTTTATAATGTGGTCGGACTGCCGGTATCCGGAACGATCAGCCTTTTTAATGAATTCATTTTCCGAAAGGAACCCTCAAATGTCTGAGAATAATGAAACAGATCTCAATGCTACGGATCTCTCAAGGGACCGGGTCGGAGATATTCTCCGTAAAGAAAGAATTACCCGGCGAATTACCGTGGAAACCATTGCAAAAGATCTCAAGCTCAATGTTAAATACATAAAAGCGCTGGAAGCCAGTGAATATGAGGCACTGCCTGCAGATCCTTATGTCAGGGTATATCTGCGCTCTTTAGCGAAATACCTGTCCCTGGACTCAGAAGAGATCTTGAAAAAATTCTATATGGAACGGGGCATGAGTATAGAAAAAGAAACTGCTTCCAAAATTTCAGTAAGCATGAAAGAAAAAGAAGAGACCAAAAGCCCGATGCTTATTACAGTATTGATTCTGATCGCTCTTCTGGCTGGTTTCAGTTTCCTGGCAAACAAAAAAGGGTGGATCTCCACCACTGATTATTTTTTCACCGAATCAGATACAACCCTGCAAATAACACAGGACAATCTCACTGATTCCCTTGCTGATGATGACAGCATGTTTTCTGAAACACCTCTGCAGCAAACAGATAGCAGCTCTGCTCTGTTAGCCGATACAATGGTGGACACTACCGGTTTATTGAGTCTGCAGCTTGATGTGATCAGTGATTCTGCCTGGGTTCAGGTCTTCTCAGATGGCACCTCCTGGAAAAACATCATCGCTAAAAACCAAAGCCGGATATTTACCGCTAAAGACAGTTTCAACGTCCATGTTGGAAACAATTCAACAGTTAAATACAGCTTTAAAGGGAAACCAATTACTGTGCGCGGTACCGGAATAGTTGCATTCAAACTGGATAAAACCGGCAAACCAATAATCTGGACTCTTTCAAAGTGGAATTCGGTGTTTAAAGAACGCCTATAGTTTAAACAGTTGAAAATATGTGGATAGATACTCATGCACATCTGTTTGACTATGAGCCGGATTCTCTTAAAAAAGTAGTACAGGAAGCCAGCGTTGCATCTGTTGAGGTAATTCTTTCGACTGCAACCGATATACCTACTGCAATTAAAGTCACAGAGCAGTGTCAGTGTTCTGATCACATTTACGGAGCAGTGGGAATCAGCCCTTTTGATGTAACCAGTCAGAGTCCTGACTGGCTTTCATCATTAAGTTCCCTGCTTAGAAAGCCTCGGATCATCGCATTAGGTGAAATTGGATTAGATTCTACCAACCCCAGATATCCCCCATTAAATATGCAGCTTCCTTTTTTTGAAGCTCAGCTTGAGCTTGCAGCAAGATTAGATCTGCCAGCAATTGTTCATTCACGTGGTTCAGAAAAAAAAGTGGTGGAAATCTGCCGTTCCATCGGTATAAGGCGGGTTCTTTTTCATTGTTTTACAGGTTCTTTTGATGACATGCAGGCAATAGTCGATGCCGGTTATTATCTCTCTTTTTCGGGAATAATTACATTTAAAAATGCAGAAATCAGAGCTGTCGTACCATCAGTTCCCATAGAAAGAGTTCTAATCGAAACTGATTCTCCCTATCTTTCTCCTGTTCCTTACCGGGGAAAAAAGAACCGTCCTGCCTTTCTTAAATATACCGCAGGTGAGCTTGCCAGGCTTCTTGACTGGGAAAGTGACCGGCTTCAGCTTCAGCTTGAAAAAAACTTTAACTCGCTTTTTTTTAACAGTTCCCTTTAATATTTTACAGATTTAAAACCTGGAATATACTCATGTGGACTTTTTTTTTCATTCTGGCAATTTTTGGAATCCTGTTCCTGATAGTGTATCTGTTACTTGAGCTTAATGAACTGGAAAAAAAAATCACCAGTATCGTACAGCAAATAAAAGATCATTATAAAAGTTAAGTTATTGGTGAGCGATTCAGAGATAAGGCATAAAAATGAGCAGAAAAGCAGTTATCAACCGTAAGACAAACGAGACCGATATTACAGTTGAAATAGACCTGGACGGCAGTGGCAAATATGATATCGCAAGTGGAAATGGCTTTTTGGATCACATGCTCTCCCTTTTTTCCAGACATGGTCTGTTTGATCTGAAGTTAAGCTGTAAAGGAGATACCGAAGTGGATTTTCACCACAGTGTGGAAGATACAGGAATCTCTCTTGGAATGGCTTTACAGAAAGCCTTAGGTGATTGCAAAGGAATAAAAAGGTATGCATTCAGCTATGTCCCAATGGATGAATCCCTGGCAAGAGTTTGTCTGGATATTGCCGGAAGGCCCAATCTTGTTTACGAAGTTGAATTGTCCGATCGGCAGATCGGAAATTTTGATTGCGACCTTATACACGATTTTTTCAAAGCCTTTACGGATCATTCAATGTGCACAATTCACGTTGATCTGATCCGTTGCCGAAACAGCCATCACGGCATCGAAGCAATCTTTAAGGCTTTTGCTAAAGCACTTTCTGAAGCTTGCAGCATTAATCCCCGATCTTCTGATTCACTTCCTTCTACTAAAGGAGTTCTTTAAATCCACTTTCAGGCTTATGTTTTGCTGATTATAAATAGTGGCTGTCCACAAGGACCCCATCCAGTTCTTATAAACGCAAGGATGGGTCTTTAATCGACAGAAAAATTCTGAAAGACCAAAATGTAAGGCAATTTTTTTCCAAAAATAAACGTAATGAAAATTCTCTTGTTTTTAAGTGAAAAAAATTACCATCAATAAGGCTTTTTTTAAAAGATTCAGTATTGGCTTTATCCCGTAAGCATAATTCATTGAAAATTTGATGGAAATAATTTTTCCAATATTGTAATTTTAGTATCTGGTAAATAAATTGAAATGCTGCAGAACGGTCAAGTTGACATTATAAAGGAGGAACGATGCTTCGCGGAAAGCTCCTTGCCGGAATTCTTTTAGTCGTGGTTATTATAGGTTGTGCAAAGAAAAAAGAACAGAGCGACACAGAATTTTCACAATCTTCAAAAAACACTTATCAATCACAGTCTTCGACTGCGGATATCTTCGAGGAGTTTTATAAGGAAGACACCGAATCTCCCGAATCATCTACTCCCAGCAGTTCTTCAAAGCAAGTATCTTCCAGCTACGACAATACGGCTTCCTCATCAGAACCACCGCAATTCTCCAGCAATGGCAGATACGTTGTACAGATTTCAACTGTCGCTTCACGCACCCTGGCCGATCGACTGGTTGAAAAGCTGGAAGCTAAGGGATACCCTGCTTATGTGGCTGAAGTACAAAACCCCACTCCTGAACTTTTCGGTACCTATTACAGAGTACGAATCGGACGTTTTGCTCAAGTCTCTACTGCCAGAGATTTTGGAAATGAAACTTTAAAACCACTGGGTTATGAATTCTGGGTAGACAACAAAGCTAATGACAATATCGGAATTGAGGGAAGCGGTTTTGGGGAAACTACCCCGGCATCCGATTTCAACAGTGGCTCATCATACCAAAGCTACCAAACTTATCCGCCTGCTCCCGAACCAAGTACTCCGGTTGAGACCTATACACCACCGATCCCGGATCAAAGTGCTCCGACTGTAAACAGCTCGCCGGTTCCGGATATTCCGGCTATGGACAACCCACCGATGCCCGATCAGAGCAGCCCGGCAGCAAGTTACCCGCCACCTCCTTCGGTTGCTCCGGCTCCTTCCATTCCCTCTGCAGAGCCTGCGCCGGTAAATGCTGTCACTCCATCTACCCCACCCCAGACTCCAGATGTTCCTCTGGATGATGAATGGTGATTTTGAATTTTACTTTAAACAATAATAGAAATACGGGGTTTTGCAATCGCAAAGCCCCTCTTTATTTATGTCACAAGTAGCATTATACAACCTTGGTTGCAGCAAGAATCTCATCGATGGTGAGAGAATTCTGTACCTGTTCAGATCCGCCGGTTTTGAACTGACCAGAGATCCTCAGATCGCTGATATAATAATTGTTAACACCTGTGCCTTTATCAGAGAGGCTCAGGAAGAAGCAATCGATACTATTCTTGAAGCTGCATCCCAAAAAAAGAACGGAAATTGTAAGACACTGATTGTCAGTGGCTGCTTTTCACAAAGATATAGAAAGCAAGTTGCAGAAAAATTCCCCGAAGTTGACTTGTGGGTCGGTGTCAACGACTGGCAGCAAATGCTTCGCAATCTTTACAAGCAAATGAAACCATCAACTTTCGAAAGAGAGCTTTCCGGCCTGCAGGCTACTCAATACTTAAAAATTGCAGAAGGTTGCTCCCATGGTTGTACATTCTGTGTAATCCCTGGTATTCGCGGCCGTTTTGTCAGCAGAGAAACCCGGGAAATAATCGATGAAGCCAGGTGGCTCTATCAAAGCGGTGTAAAGGAGCTGATTTTAGTTGCTCAGGATACCTCTTTCTTTGGCAGAGACCGCGGCAGCTCCCTCACCTCTCTTCTTGAGCAATTGCTGGCTAAAACCGAATTCCCCTGGATCCGCTGCATGTATCTGCATCCCAGATATGTTGATCAAAACCTTCTCGAACTGATAGCCAGAGAACCACGTATCTGCTCCTACTTTGATATTCCCCTGCAGCACATCTCCGAGCCGATACTTCGATCCATGAACAGAACCCCTTTAACAAAAGAGATCTATAACCTGATAGAACAAATCAGAACAGTAGTACCGGATGCTTCAATCAGAAGTTCTTTTATCCTGGGGTTTCCAGGTGAAACAAACACCCATTTCAAGGAATTATTGAGCTTTATAGAGTTTGCCCGCTTTGACAAACTGGGAGTTTTCCCATTCTCTGCAGAGCAGGGCACAAAGGCCTTTGAATTAAAACCTCGCCCAAGAATTGCTACTGCAATAAAAAGATGTGAAGAGCTGATGCTAGTGCAAAGAGAGATAAGCAGAGAGATCCTGGAATCCAAAATTGGTTCAACTATGGAAGTCATAATCGATGATATCAGTGAGGACCCTTCCTTTAATTTTGAAGCCAGATCTCAGTCTGATGCCCCAGAAGTAGATGGAAAAGTTCTTCTGACCAGCGGAGATTTTACCCCTGGTACTATTTCCAGTGTAAAAATCATTGGAGCTTCAGACTACGATCTCTTTGCAGAACCATTATCCGGCAGATAATTGCTTATTCTTTTAAAAGTTATTATTTTTCAAGACCTGAATACGCCGGTATTTAGTGAGTAAATTTTTTGTTGGTATTAAAGGAGTTGCTGCGTATGCCGACATATGAGTATAAATGCCAGAAATGTGGTCTTGTCTTTGAAGAGTTCCAGAGTATCAGTGCAAAGCCATTAACATCTTGCAAAAAGCCGGGTTGTGATGGTGTGGTAAAAAGACTTTTTTCTCCAGGCGCCGGTTTTTTATTCAAGGGAAGTGGTTTCTATATTACCGATTACCGTTCTGATTCATATAAACGTTCAGCCAGTTCTGAGAGCAGTTCTACCTCAACAGCATCGACCTCTTCCAGCAAAAGTTCTTCTGCCTGATTTTAACTGCTAAGGAATCCTTTTTAATGTTTATTGATGAAACCACGATATTCGTAAAAGCAGGAGATGGTGGAAACGGATGCTTCTCTTATGAGCGTCTAAAATACAAACCTAAAGGAAAACCTGATGGAGGCGATGGAGGCCGTGGAGGGCATATCTATGTAATCGGCTCAAGACAGATCCATACACTTCAGGATATAGCCTATCATCAACAGTATAAAGCGGAACGCGGGGCTCACGGAAAAGGCTCAAATAAAGCAGGTAGAAGTGGTGAGGACATCACCATTAAAGTTCCTCTGGGCACCGTTATCTATGATAAGGATAGTGGTGATCTGTTAATAGATTGCTTGCAGGAAGAAACCCCGGTAATCATTGCCAAAGGAGGCAGAGGAGGCAGAGGCAACGGTACTCTGGTGTCATCCAGAAATCCCAATCCTGATCACTCAGAACCAGGAAAACCAGGAGAGGAAAAAAATCTCAGATTAGTACTGAAAATGTTGGCAGATGTGGGTCTGGTAGGCAGACCTAATGCTGGCAAATCCACTTTCCTTTCCAAAATCTCAAAAGCCAGACCAAAAATTGCCGATTACCCTTTCACCACCACCAGCCCCAATCTGGGAATAGTGAAAATGGCCGGTGGTTACGATTCTTTCATAGTGGCTGACATTCCAGGTCTGATCGAAGATTGTCATAAAGGCAAAGGCCTAGGGATTCGGTTTTTACGACATATTGAGCGAACCAAAATCCTGGCCATACTCGTAGAAGCGACCTCCACTGATCCGCTCGCCGATGCAGATATTCTTCTGAATGAACTTGCACATTACAGTCAGGAACTGGTATCTAAACCGAAATGTTTTATTCTTTCGAAATCGGACCTGCTCCCTTCTGACTCTCACCTGAAACTGCCGCAAGACTGGTTAACCATGAGCGCTGCAACCGGAGAAGGAATAGATACAGTCTTAAAGAGACTTTACAGCATGGTTGTTAGTGTTAAAGAAGAAAACGAATGAGTAGTTCCCGGAAGCGCTCAGAATTACAGACTTTTTCAAGTAAGGTCCCTCGCTGAAAGCGCTCCCTTATACTTACTTAGCAAGGGCAAAGTTAGGTCAGCATTTTTTCTGCTCTCTTTGAACTTCAGTTTCCACCTCCTTTATAAGCCACAAACTCCAAATGCCGAGTTCAGAACTCGAAAGGTCGGGTTCGTCATCGCTGTTTGGAACTTCGTGAACGCAGTTCGGAACTCCGTTATTGCTGTTCAGAACACCAAAAAAGCTTAATTAACCAGCTATGGAATAGTAGTGATTTCAGAAAAGAAACCAAATTCTCAAAATGGTTGTCCCAAATCAAAATGCAATTCATAGAGACCTTCACCGGGTTTGCGATTCAATTTAAAACCAACATCAAACCGCGCCACTGCAATCGGAGTGTTCAAACGAATTCCAGGGCCTGCTGCCCAACGAAGATCCTTAAATATTTTATCGTAGCCAACACTCTGCCAGACATTACCAGCATCGATAAATGCAGCACCCTGAAACCACCAAAATAGTGGAATCCTGATATCAAGCAGATTAGCTGTTAACATTATATTGGAACTCTGAAGCTCTCCGGGAAGCTCAACTTTCAGGTTATTCTCCGAAAAGCCCCTGACCGATCTGGCTCCCCCAATATAAAAACGCTCCTGAGGTGGAATTGCTATGCTCTGTCCATATGTCTTTATCCAACCAACCTTTAACCCGTTTCCAACAACTACAGATCCGACTTTCCAGTATAAACGGAAATCATCGGTTATTTTCATAAACTGGTTGGACTTTCCGGTCAACCCGGAAACTTCTGTTTCAAAGGAGTTTAGTATCCCTTTAGAAGGATTTATAAGATTATTTCTGGAATCATAGGAAACACGTAACCCGATACTTTTTGTCGGAAGCTCAGGCAGATAACTATCGTTTTTAGCCCGCAGATGGTTGATCTCTTCCCAATCAAGTTGAAACTGATAAGCCAGATTAAATTTCGTTGTGCGACCAACAGAGAACCTTATTCCATGAAAAACCCCATAGTATGTATCTTTATAGTCATCATGACGCTCCAGATACGCCGTATTGTTAAACTGGAGCGGAAGCCCTAAAAACCAGGGGACTCCATAAACAATCTCTGCATTCTGCAGCTTAACCGAGTATTTGCCATTAAAGGTCAGGCTATGGCCAATCTGAAAGACATTGGCGTAAGAGGTACGAAGCGAAGCTCTTGGACCATCAGCCGTTCCATATCCCACACCACCTTCAATGCGGAAAAAATCGGCCTGCTGCACTGCCACTTTCACCGGGAAACTGCTCTGAGAGATGGAACTATCACCTGAAGAATCGATTTCTACAATCGGCTCGATCTGCGCAAAATTAAACAGATTAGTTTTGTAGAGTTTTTGCTCAGATGAGCGGATTTTTCTGATGGTAAGGGTGTCGCCTTTACCAAAATCCAACTCACGAGTAAGCACCCTGGAATGAACGTGCTTGTTTCCAGACAAGATAATGGTATCCACACTGATCAAAGGACCTTCATTAATCATGAAAGTAATCCTGGCATTACTCTTTGATGAATCTACTTCCAGTTGAGATTCCACCTTTGCCTTTAAAAATCCCTTGTTAGCCAATTCAGACTTAAGAAAATCGGCATCCGAATCAAGATCCGACATAAGCAGTGGACAATGTGGCTGACTCTTAAGTTTTGTCAGGATCGAGGTCTCCAGTATTGAACGCTTTTGTGATAAGTCTATTGCACTTATTCTGGTTCTCTCACCTTCATCGATAAATAATTCAACATAAACTCTGTGCTTTAGTGAATCTCTGTTTACGCTGCGATGAATATCAACCGCAAAAAATCCCTGAGATCTGTAAAAACGAATAAGCGATGAGACATCTGAACGCAACTTTGATGAAGAAAATCGGGGCGATCTCAGAAACCTCTTTTTTTTCAGTCCCATCAAGGTTTTGAGTTCACTGGTTTTAAACGTCTTGTTTCCTGTAATGGTTATTTTCTTTAATCTCCAGTCGTCAGCTTTAGCCGAAACCTCTGAGAGGATTCCAACCAGAATTAAAAAAATAACCCATCTACAAATAGCTATTCTTTTCATTTTTCTCATCGGCTGTATTTAAAAAGCAAGTCCAGTCCATGATTATCGATGCTTGTCTGCCCCTCCACAAAAAAATGCTTAGTCAGACGGAACATCGCGCTCACTTTTGGTTTTGTAAGATCACCCAGGGCGGTTTCGTATGAAAGGAGAAATCTTGGGGAAAATCGTTTGGTTAAACTCAATGTTGGACTATGCTCAGAATCGAAATCAAACAGATTACCTTTGAGATCTATTTTTTCGATTCCCAGGAGCTGTTCCAGTTTCCTGGTTCCAAAACCAATTATGCTCTGCTGTGCAAAGATTTTCAGCCTCTCTCCAAGGTCCTCCCCTACAGCCCCTAATGGCTGGCCTAGAGTAAGTATACTTATAATATTACCCTCATCTAACGGCATATCCTTGGCCCATAACCGCACTTCCGGCTCACTCATCCTTCCCCTTATTGTCAAATAAATCGTGTCTGACTCGATTGTCTGAAGCTGCCCTTTTGCTGCTGGTGAGATCATGTCTATCTCGGTCACCGCCTCCAGATCCAGAAGCGGGTCCATCTTGTAAGGGTCATAGTTATAGAAATTCCCTTTGGTGAATTCGAATTTGCGATCGAGATAATTTATATAACCTTCATTTACTCTGATTTCTCCGGTGTAGGAAGGTTTCTCTGCAGTCCCTGTTATAGAAATCTCACCGCCCATTTTAAAATCGCCAAGATTCATATCCACTGTCAAATTGTCAAGCAGCTTAACTTCTACCATGATTGACAGTTTTTGCAGAAACGGATCCTTCTGCACACTGATATTATTTTTCTGTACCTGCTCCAGCAAATCAGCCAGTCTCAGATCTCTCACTACTCTGGTGTCTCCCAGATCAATACTGCCTTTGACCAGAAAACCACCATCATTTTTATTTGAAAAACGAAGATTGCCATTCTGAATGCGGATCGCTGCTAGATCCCTGAAATCCAGCAGTACATCTTTACTTATAACATCTATTTTCATCTGTTCCAAACCAGAACTGCTCCAGATTATAAATCCATCTCCCCTTATTTTCCCTTTTCCGCATTTCGCGCTTAGTTGTTTCACTATAACCGAATCACTGCGCATCACAAGCTGCACATCAACAGGACCGATTACCGGATTCATCTCCTCAATGGCAAACCGTCCATCTTCCATTTTGATGTTGCCCGAAAGAACAGGCCGTCCTCCGGTTATTTTTATTACCCCTTTACCATTGATCACACCGCTTCTGATAGTGTTCTCCGTCATGAAGGGTGAAAGATTAACCATAGGGAATCGGTTAATGTTGAAATCTGTCTGAAAACCAGGCTGAATCATCAGTGAATCCATGTTTTTCAGGGGAACTTTCACACTGGCTTCCACTGTTCCGTTTTGGGAGAACCAGAACTTGCTTCCTGTCACTTTAAAGGTATCCAGAGTCAAATATCCCTTTAAATACAGACTGTCTGCACTGCCATGCTGAACTCTTGAAGAACCACAAAAAACATCATATTCCAGTAGTGGATCCGAAACCGTTCCGGATAATGTTGCTGCCATTCTTAAGTTATTGATGGAAACCCTCTGTTTCCTGTTACGATAAACTCCATCGTCTATCTTAACCGTTCCTTTCAGAGCCCAGGTACCCTGATCACTGTACATATTAAGTTTTACATTACCAACGCCATTGGCTATAGAGCTGCTGTCAAGAATAAATGCAATCCCATCAAGATTTACACCGGTACCAGCAAGATCCACCCTGGCGACTTCTGTACCCATCATGTCAATCCCCCACCCCTTTGATGGTAAAAGCGGTAAAGATGCATTCAGGTGCAGCAGCGATGAGGAATCTTTCAGAAATATTATTGATTTTACAGTTAACAGGGAATCTGCCATCCCCAGTATACAATCGATAGAAGCCAGGCGATGTACCTTAAACCCCGGCTGATCCAGCCTGGCTTCTACTTTTCCCTGAAAAGCCTTCCAGGTTCCTTCGAAATTTCCCTGAGCATCCAATGCTCCCTTATAATTTCTGTCAAAAGAAAACCAGGGAGATATCGCAGAAATATCCAGCTTCGAAATTTTAAACCCCGAGCTGACCGAATCTTTCCCCAACAACCCCTTAAAACTTATCTCTCCTGCTCTCTTGTTGCTTTCCAGTCCCTGTTTTTGTACCGAAAGGGAGATATCTGTCAGCATGTTTGAAACAGTGAACTTCCCCCTGCTTTTCACCTGAGTCCCTTCCAGACACACATAACCATTACTCCAGCTTATCCGGTCATAGGCATCAATTTTCAGATCGGCATTTACAGAATCGGCCCTGTATCCTTTGTAATTGATTTCTTTTCCAGAAACCATGGCTGAGACATCCAGAGATGAGATCGGCCCCGAAGCCTTAACAGCAGCAGTCATCGATCCGCTTATTCCATCAATTTTAAAGAAATCCGCCAGTGTATCCAGATTTGCTGAGATCTTCGCACGAAGGTATCCCAGATTAAGCTCATCTCCATCATACTGAACCGAAGTACTGAAAACATCCGATCTTACCGAACGCCACCTGAGATTCCTGCTTCTGATTGCACAATGAATAAAAGGATCTCCAATCAATCCATCAATGGATGATTCAAATTTCACCGATCCATCGATTCTCTCCTTTAGAAAGTACTGGCTCAGAAAAGCTGCATCAGCTATCTGACCGGCAATCTTCCCATGGACTGCCAGATTCGACTGAATTCGTCCACTTCCTTCAATATAATCCCGTCCCAGCTCTCCATTTATAACCCATTGTCTGTTATTAAGTTCTGTATAAAGCTTCAAGGTATCTTTGTCAAATATTTCATCTTCAGCTTCAATTCTTAACAGCGCATAATCCGGTAATCTTTCAAAACCGGTACCTTTGATCTTCCCTTTGACAAAAGCCTTTTTTCCAGGTATGTTCTTTTCATCCAGATCCAGTTTTTCCTTTAGTAATGTCAGCCTGGCCTGATCAATGGAGACGTCTGCCTGATATTTACCGAAAGAAGGTCTCCTCATGAGCCGGGGGATCTGAATTCCCGCATCCAGTGTAATTTTCCCCAGTTGCGAAACGATCTTGCCTTGTGTGCTTGCCACAAAATCGTTTACATACCCCCCCTGAAGGTGGAAGGTATCGATGTCAAAAGAATAAAAGTTCAACCCGGAACCTGTAGTTCTGTATTTTAATATCGGGTTTTCCAGAGTTCCTTGCCAGGATGCCTCTGCCCATAGAGACCCCTGAGGTTTAAAAGCTGGAACATATCCATGAATTGCCAGTACCGGTGCCATCTCTGTGCTTACAGTGGCATGAAGATCCCAGCTTTCTTTCATATCAAAAGGAATCGTGCCCCATCCGGTAATTTCTGTCCCAGATCCCTTCACATAGGATTCCAGTAGATTCAACTGATTAAAACGTAAAATTGCACTACCGCCAATAGTGTCCAGAGTCCCTTCCCACCAATTACTGCTAAACTCCGCCTGAGGAACCCGCAACTCCAACTTTATGGAATCAATTTCAGGAAACCTGGCCCTTATTCTTGCACCTCTTACAGATCCCATAAAATGCAAGCAACTGTCTTTGTACACAGCGTTCACATTGTTTAACCTGACGTTTCCAATTATCATTTTCCACGGAGATGAGCTCTTTGGAGAAATATTCACACGTCCCCGTTCTTTTGGTGGCTCCTTTTTCATAAGCGAATCAACCAATGCCGAATCCGGATAGACCGGTATCTTAAGCTCTCCATCGTTTGTAACCGAAAGAGTTGCATTCAGCCCTCTCCCAAAGACTGAAACCACGTGTACTGTCCGGTTCAAAAGAGCCAGAATGTTATATCGTACCCTGATATAATCAATCGAAACGGAATCTTCACGTCCGCTTTTATCCCTAACCTTTAAATCGTGAATATCGAGCCTGGAGAGCAGATTTGATCTGATCCTTCCGATCTCAACATTTCCCTCAAGAAGTGAATCCAGCTCTTTTTCTACGATATCACAGACATAATTCTGCACAGGAGGCAACAGAAGAACACCATAGATGGTAGCACAAAAAAAAGCTATTGATATGATAATGACGGCTGAAATTATCCCCAGCCGGATAATAAATCTCCATTTTCTCATGGTATGCCGGATTTATTGTGTAGAGTTTTCTGGAACCTGATGAAATGCACCTGGACAAGGAAAAAAGAATCCGGGATATCCCAACCCGTACTTCAGTAAAATAATTTCTACCTGATCCGGACGATTGTTTTGCGTGAATCGCATAGAGCCCATTAGGCTAGCGGTCCTGAAGTTTTGTTCGTCCTTCGCAAGGCTTCGGAGAACAGGTTCGTCCTTCGCAGGGCTTCGGAGAACAGGTTCACCATTCAATCAGCCCTGCTATTGGAAGGTGGATGGGAGACAGGAAGAGCATATCTACCAGGTGATATGATCAAAAAACTTCAGCCGATAAACAATGGATCGAAGTGAGTCACGTAAAAGAATCGTTCGATTTAGGCCTATCTTAATATCTGATCTAATAGTCAGACAGGCAAAAATAATATCGGATAACCTCTAAAAAGAAGATCCATCGGTATGAGTGGCCGCAAGACTACCTTTTTAATTCATCTCCCCTCCTGACTCCCGCAATTGTAGAAATACTGGTTTGAACCAATTGGCCCAAGTAGCTATTTTTCATCTCATGTTGCCTTCATTTTTCGATTTCCCGATTCTGTTACTGTATGCAGAAATACATTTCAGGTTCTTTCCTCATTTCCCCAGCCTTCTTTATCGCAGGGAACCAGAAATCACATTTGACCTTCCCAGACGAATCGGTCCGGGCTCTGATCTTCCTGTAGCTTTATTAATAAACGATATTCACCGTTATCCTGTCTCTGTAAATGAAGTAGCAATAGCTGTTTCCACTTGCAATGCTCCACCACAATTATTCAGGTTTAAAAATCTGACAGATCACCAAATAAAGCATTCATTGGATGATCAGCTTCTAGCTTTTATCTTTGAAATACCACGATCAAAACTGCCTGAGGGTCAGGTTTATGTAAACGCGACGGTCTCTGTTAGCAGAAAAAAGCGCACTTGGACAGTGCTTAATGATAACCTTTTTTCTTCATCCAAAGCCTCTTTCAAATGCAGAGTCTGCAATGAATCTCTTCCAGGAAATGAGTTTTGTACCTATGGTGATCTTCATAACCATTCAATCTACTCCCAAAGCCATGTAGAATTTGGACCACCATTGCAAGTTTATGACAAAATGGCCTCAGCTTCCGGCCTTGATTTTCTGGGAATCACCGATCACTCCTATGATCTGGCCTGTAAGCGGGAGAACTATCTGGAACAGGATAAAGCACTTACAAAATGGAATCTTTACCTGAAAGATTTTCTGGTTGACTATAAAACTATCATGATTCCTGGAGAAGAGATCTCCTGTCTCAACAAAGATGGTAAGGTGGTTCATCTCTGTGGATTAGGACTGCAAGATTTTATCAGTGGTACTCTTGACGGAGCCCGCAGAAATACCGTTTTCCCTCAGCAACTCTCTATAAATCAGGCAATTAAAGAAATTCACAAACAGGGCGGAATTGCTTTTGCAGCTCACCCCGGCTCCCAGGCAAACTTTCTACAGAGCCTTTTGCTTCATCGGGGAAGCTGGTCAGAAATGGATTGTTCAGAAGAACTTGATGGTTTCCAAGCCTTGAACAGCGGATATCACAAGTCGTGGTCTCGGGCTAAATCCTTATGGCTTAACCTGTTAAAAAAAGGGGCGCGCATACCGCTACTGGGAGGCAATGATGCACATGGCGATTTTAACCGCTACAGAGCAACCAGTATCCCATTTGTGAGCATCTATGAAGGTTTTGACCGGTATATGGGTTATGGAAAAAGTGGTGTCTATGGCAGGAAACGTTCGTCTGATGAAATTCTTGATAGTATCCATGATGGTGCTACTTTTATCACTAACGGTCCCTTCATCTCCATCATTCGATCCATCTTCCCATTCGAACCGGTTATATCCAATCGTTCGATCGACTCCTCCGATCTCTCCAGGCTTATCGTTTATGCCAAAAGCACTGCTGAATTTGGAAGATTGCTGAAACTGAGTGTTTTTCTGGGCGGCCCTTCAATTGAAGAAAAACTGTTAATGAAAAAACATTATAAAGAAAACATCTATGAAGCCGCAGAACCGGTTCCCCCAACCGAACTCCCCCAGAATTGCTATCTTCGGGCGGAAGTGGTAAGCATATTGGAGGACAACATTACCTTGGAAGGATATACTAGCCCATGTTATCTGGGAAATTATTGATGCTTGCAGAGGAACCTGGAAAACCCATGCGATAACAGGAATGGGTTGTTTCGGGATACGGGCGCAGGGTATTAAAACCCCGCGCAATCCCATCGGATACAATGAGCATTATAGCTCGCCATCAAGAGTGGGTACTGTCCAATCAATATATTGTTCAGGATTTGGCTTGTTGCCAAGATCGGTACTAACTTCCCCTGTATTGGCAGAATTATTGCCTTTAAGGAATTTATCAACCATAGCATTCATTGAAGCATCATATTTGTTACGCCACTGACAATGGTTTCCAGAAGCTCCCACACATGAGAAGTGGTCACCAACTCCGAGTGCTTCGAAGATCTTTTTGCCTATACTTGCAGTTACCCATGCCGATTTTGCGTCTAATCCAGCGTATGTACCACTTGGATTATCCACGATATAGAGTCCCCGCGGTGCTATTAAAGCCATTGCCGAATGCATGTCCACAGGTAACCGATCAGTGTTATCAGCACCGGCATTATTGCCACTGGTGAATTTACCGAGAGCCACCTCCGAAAACCAGCGAACATAACTTATTGCGTGATATGGCCACTCTCCCTGAGTGTCAAGCTGCTCGACCAGTCGCAACCCTACAGTTCCGCCGATTCCAGACTCTACCGGAATTGTCAGAGCAATGCGGTTATCAAGCACTCCTGCAACGAATGCTCCCTTACCAAAGCGGGAACAACCAGTTACAGCAATTCTGCTGGGATCGATAATGCTCGGATTCTGTTCCAGGACATCGATAATACGACTGACTTGCCAGGCCCACGCTACCAGGTAACCAGCTTCATGTCTTTTACCATAAAAATCGAAGAACGGCCCCTCCTTGTCACCACTGCCACCTGAAACTTCTTTTGGAGAAAAGGAGATAGTGGCTACGCCACTTGGAGCCGATGCACCTGAGGCGTATTGGATAATAGCGGGTGCAGGCTGTGTAGCTCCGTTCATTTTTACAGTAGCAGTAAAAGAACATTCTTTTTGACCATCCTTTACTTTTACAGAAATGCTTTGGGTGCTTACAGTTCCGGAGACCGCTTCTTTGGGAGGAATTGGTTTTTCTCCATAGATGTACTTTATCAACTGTCGATAGAGCAATTCCCGCTGACAGGCCCATTCGCTTTTACTGGTGATGCGGGTTCCATCAAGCTTCATGAAAGGATCAGGCAGTTTGGAATTAGCTTTATTAAGCGCGCTATATTCCGGCAGCGAGCCTACTGTACAGTGATCTGTAGGATTTTCCTTCCGCCCCCAGGCGATTTCACTCTCCTCAACAATACTGTCCATTTCAATAGAAATATCGCTAAGATTATAGGAATTAATCGGAGTTACAGACTCTTTGAAATTTTCTTTGGTGGCAATAAGTGAATCAATTGCTTCTGAATCTGTTATTTTGGCCAGTGAAAAAATATCATCGGTTCTGGAAGCGGTGTTTCTGTTGGTCAAATGCAGTTCGTTTCCCAAACGAACAAGCTGACAGGTATACACATTATTATTTATGATCACCCGGACAATATTGAGACCAGATGAAAGTTGCGGTAGTGTGATCTGCTCAGTCATTGGATTCAGGTTCGAAAAATCGATCGATGCGATTCTTCTACCGTTTCCGCAAAAAATGGAAACATTACCGCTTAAATTACCTTCAACAAGAGAAAACCTTATAGCGTTTCCATGGAGTTTAAACGCCAAAGTCTGCTTCTGTGCTGCTTTCATCCGGATTGCAACAGGCGAAACGATTTCGAAGGTTCCATCCTCGTCGGTCAGCGCAGAAACATCTTTACCCTTTAATAAGACGGTTACTCCTTCGAGAGGTCCCCCACCCTTTTTAGATACAGTTCCAGTAATCTGGTATTCATATTTGGTATCAGCCATAGAATAACCGGCTCCAAATAACAGTATGAATATGAGTAGATGTAGAATTTTCACAACCCCTCCCTTGAAACATTTTAAGATTTATGTAAACGATATGTTTATTATAAAATTATGGAATACAATTGTCTTTTATATGCACAAAATACGAAACATAATAGTCAGATTCATTTTATAATGAAACCGCATAGAATTTTCCGTATACAAGATGTATACATCCCAACCCGACACCCTTAACAAGAAGGTCATTCGCACCATTCGGGAGCCCTGAAATGAATGGAAAAAGGGAAATATTGGGTGGTGCCAGCGAATAACGCACAAGATAAGAAATCATGCGCTAAAATATCTGTTCGGTTTCCCTCTCAAAAACTATTTTCTCAAACCATAATGGACTACACCCAAACAATAAACAAGCTTTCCAGATGGTTTGATGACTACGCCCATTCCTTCGAGTGCGGCCCTCAGCAACTTCATGAGGCGGCTTTATTAAAGCATGAACACACCAGACAAGTTTGCTGCAACATGGATTCACTCTGCAAAAGCATCTCCCTGGGAAATCCACTTCTTTTCACAGCCCAAATAACAGCTCTGTTTCACGATGTAGGACGATTTCTGCAGTATAAAGATCACAACACCTTTCAGGACCGTAAATCGGTAAATCACTCTCAGCTTGGATTAAAAGTCATTGATGAATACCATCTTCTCGATGATCTCCCTCAGGATTTGTCCCATAAAATCCGGACCGCAATTCTTTATCACAGCGCCAGGACTATTCCGGATAACCTTGCTAAAGATCAGGATCTTCTATGCAGACTGATCCGAGATGCTGACAAGCTGGATATCTATTCGATTGTAGCATCACACTACAGCAATCCTTCTCAGGTCAGAAAAGAAATTTTTGAAACCGGACTTCCAGACCTGCCCACAGTTACTCCCCAAATCTGCTCGGCGGTTGCAAGCGGTTCGACAGTGGATTTCTCAATGATCAAATGCCTCAACGATTTTAAACTGATTCAGGTTGGTTGGGTTTATGACCTAAATTTCACCCGTAGTTTCCAATTGTTAAAAGAAAGAGGACATTTCGAGCAGATAACAGCCCAATTGCCTCTTATACCAGAGGTAATTCATGCAATCGAGCTGGCAAGAAGATATCTGGAAAAATGCGCTTCTCAAAGGTTTACCGCTTATTCGATTTATTCTGAAGCACCTGAAGGAGTTCCACGACTGTAATGCATTAATCTTCGGGAAACATACCCCACAGCCAGCAAAGTCCATCCATTAAGCAATATTTCGATCCCCACCAGAACTCCCAGAAAGACAAAACTCTTTACCGGCCATTGACTTAATATGAAAAAGCCTAAAATTATAGATAAACCACCTCCAAACACCACCCATCCCCAATTGGCAGGACGATCCGTTAATGCCCCAAAAATCTTATTAAGACCACCCATTATAAAAAGAATCACGAAAACCAGAGATATTGCTGCGGCACCCATACCCGGAAAAAAAAACAACAACACACCACATCCAATAGCCAATACTCCTGAAGAGAAACGCCACCAGGATAAATCAACTTTCTTGTGGAAAAACTGTGCAAGATCGATTACCCCCCACACTATAAGACACCATCCCATTACCCAAACTGTCAGCCAGGTGGTAAATGCGGCAATAATAATTATCAGTATTCCAAGTGCAATCTGTCCTGTTCCTGCTATAGTGTTAATGAAGGGAATAAAAGAGAAAGCTTGTTCGGCTTGATTAATTTTTCCCATATTCCGAATATTCTGCAAAAAATGATCCGTTTTCGCGTATTCTTTGTAAGGGATCCTAATGAATAATGCATCCGTTTTTAAATGGCAATTTTTCCTTTCAGATCAGGAAAAAGGAGAAATCGCATAGATGGATGTCCCGTAGCGGGTTTTTCAAGCAGGAGTTGTTTATGAATGGTGTTGAGAATGTGACCATGAAAAAAAACCTGGAAAAGTATAAAACCTGGAGTATTGCAATGGGAGCAGGATTAATAATCCTTGGTCTTTTAACTATTGCAGTAGCAGGTTTTACCACCTTCGTTTCGGTGGTATTCTTAGGCTTGGTATTATCGGTCAGAGGAATCGTAGATGTAGTTCATGCGGTGGGAAGCCGGCATGAAAAAGGGTTCTGGTGGAGAATGTTCGGAGGCACACTATCCCTGGTGATTGGTGTACTTCTTATCTCCAGACCAGTGATTGGAATACTCTCTTTAACTTTTCTAATAGCGGTATTTCTTATTACATCCGGACTCTACAGGACAATCGCTGCCCCGGTTGAGCAGGGAAGTCAATGGGGATGGCTGATGTTTGGTGGGATAGTCTCCTTGATACTGGGATTTATCGTACTCTCAGGATGGCCAGTTTCAGCAATCTGGTTTATCGGATTACTGATAGGTATAGAGATTCTAATCCAGGGTATTGTAATGGTATCATTGCCGTACTCTTTGAGCTATCAGCCCACAGGGAAAGAGATTCCAGCACACTGAGAACTCCGGTGTCGAGAAAGTATCTCACTATTAACAGGGCAGTTAAAAGGGGGACAGATCTGCCCCCTTTTTGGACAACTGCTTTTCAGTAATACTGTAGATCCGGTTCAATTTGCTGTTGAATTTTCCGGTATTAGGCCTTGTATTTATTATTCCAGATTGGATCCAACTGAACAGCCAACTCCTTGTCATACTCTTTGAGTGCATTCTTATAACTTTTATCGGAAAGACAGATTTCTGCACTACTGTTGCCCGGTTTTGCACCAGTACTCAGCAGAACATCTCTGGCGCAATCGTGATGATCCCTCATTAGACAAGGTCGGATAAGATTTCCTCTTCTCTCCAGCGGCACATTTAAACTATAGCTGTGCTGCCAGTCCCGCCATCCCTGGAAAAGATCGGAAAAGAGAGCATCGGTAAGAGATTTTCCTTTGGAATAAAGATCATGGATATTGTCTTTCCAGTAAGGAACAAAAACACAAGGGTACACATTGCCGGTCCAATCAACATAGAGATAACCATCCGCCCGGCCTCCTGCGATACATCCGGAGACAAATGTCCCTCCATTCCAGAAATCTGCTATTAAAAGGCGTCGCTTACATACCCACTCGTGCTCCTTGAACCAGATTTTCTTACGTATCTCAGGAGAGATTTGATTGCGGGTATCTGCCCCCCTGCCTATGGGCATATACTGAAAGACCCATTGGTAGATGGCCCCTTGCTTATCGAAGTAAAAATCTATGAGATCATCATTTAAAATTATCTCTGCATTCTGAGCGGTTGCAGTAACTGAGATACCAAAGGGAACTCCTGCTTCACGAAGATTTTCAAAAGCCTGCAGGATCAGTTTATGAGTACCTTTTCCCCTCCTTTCATCAGTCTCTTTCTCGAAGCCCTCCACCGAGAGAGCTGGTGAAATGTTTCCTGCTTCAGCCATTCTTTTGGCCTTCTGCTTGTCTATCAGGGTACCATTGGTATAAACCATGAAAAACTGATCCTGGTACTGCTTTGCCATGTCTATCAGATCGGTGTTCCCATCTCTCCAGATAAATGGTTCACCGCCAGAGATCACATTGAACCAACTTCCCCAGACATTGTATTTCTCGTCTAAAATCTTGCCAAACACCTCTTTAGAGAGCCTGGGAAGACTTCCCTGGATACTTGCAGCATAGCAGTTGTGACATTTCAGATTACAGCATCCCTCAGGCGAGATGGTCATAAACCCCGGAGGACTTATCCCATATTTGGACCTGAACCGATCTTTTGTCTGCTGGATTCCTGGACCAAGCAACTGACGAATAAACAAATTCTGGATACAGTTTCTGACTGCAGGAGCCCCCTTACCGTAAGCCTTGAGTGCAGCACGCAGAACATTGAATTTCATGAAAAAACGATCCTGATACTCTCGTTTGGAGTCATTACTCTCAGAGGAGAGCTGTTTAAATAATACTCTTTGAGCAACTTTTTCAATCACAGGAAGAGCGATTTTCCAGATCCCCACTTTGTTACCAATTCCAAACGCCATAGAGGTCAAAAATTTCTGATAGTTGCTGGTATTCAGGTTCATAGCATTCCCTTTTATGATAAAGGATTGGTCCAATATTAAGCTTAACCTATCTGTTATTCCAAAAAGGCTACGACCAAGAAAAAGCGAAATTTGTACCAAAAGCGAAACCTATCGCAAGTCATTTGGAAGCACTTCCCAGGGTCACTCTTATCCCTACTCCCCCTCCAATAACAAAGCCGTTATCTGGCAGAAACTGCCATTGTGGATCGATTTCTGCAAACACACTTACTGGAAAATTCTCAAACAGGTATATTGCCCCTACCGGAAAACGCACCCCTATAAACCAGTCATCCCCGATACGAAACCCTCCACCTACACCTACATATAATGGAAGAGTTCCGGTATTAATCCGAGGATAGTAATAGTTAAGTATATAGCTGGCATCCAGTTCGAAAATTCCGTTTTCCGTAAAAGACCAGGCACCGATTACATCCACTGCATTCGTCGGATTAAACCACCATCTGGCTATAAGACCGATAGGTTGTCCTAAAAAGGGGCCTATTTCAAAGCGGGGAACCTCCGGTGACACCATCCCCCCATCCAGAATTGAGTCAAACTGAGAGAAACTATTGGTCTGCAAAATAAAAAGCAGACAGCAAAAGGATAAAATTCTTTTCATACTATCCCTCCGACTTGGGTGATTTCAGGTAAAATCTATCTGTTCTCAGTTTGCAACTCACATGCCATTTTTTTTAAGGGACCGGGTCAAATCCTGCCCATGCTCACTAATTCCCCAAATGCTTTTAAATCACCAAAGGAGGGCTTAGAGCGAGATGGCCTACCCCCCAGGGATCAAAGTCCACCCAGTGTCATTAGTGTGTGTTAAATCTACCTTGAACATTTTGGGGATTGAGATAAACAAATATCATGAAAACACTATAAAAAATGTAACTTGCTTGTAAGCCTTTTTCTGGCTAAATTGATAACTGATATCATTTCATGTAATCACAAATGCACATCTGAAATCAGGAGTATTGCCATGATCCGCTCCATTAGTAAGCTCTTTTCGGATAGAACCCACCCCACAACCTATTTTGGGGAAAGCAATTCAAGCAAAATCAAGCATAACGATCAATGTATCGCTATTAAAAAAAAGGATCAATCCAGTAAAGAAGATCTTCTTCTGGGTGGCTCTTTTGCCCATACTCCCAGACCTCTTCCACCCAAATTTGACAGTATAGCAGAGATGCTTATGGATCAAGCCAACACCTCTCCAGAACAAGACAGTTTCGATTGTCAGCAGCTTTTCCTCAAGCTGTCTCAAAACCGTTATACTTTACAGAAAGAGGAACCGTTCAGCAGCCAGGAAATTTTCCAGCAACTCAGACAACTTTCTGATCTGCTTAACAGCATATTATCAGAGTATACTCTCACCGGTAATTACAGCAGTTCTTTTCTCAGGGAGATCATTCACAATCTCTGTTTGGATCTTAATGTCTTGCTTGTGAATCTGGATAACCAACTGAAAACAGAATCCAGCTATTGATTTGCTATGTGAGAGTAATGGGTTCTGAAGAGAGAGTAACTGATTCTACAGGAAGGGTTTTAATAATAAATTAGCAAAACAAAAAAGCCCCTTACATTCTGCAAGAGGCTTTGAAACCGATAGGGTGACTGAGGGGACTCGAACCCCCAACAACTGGAACCACAATCCAGGGCTCTGACCATTGAACTACAGCCACCATGATTTAAGTCTTTTTTAAGTTGGTATAAAATAAAACACTATGCCACAAAAAGCAATCCCAAAAATGACTACTTCTGAAGGAAAAGATCCCCCCAGGTCCCCGGAATGTAAAACTGTGCATTCTGAGGAATCGCTGTCTTGGTTTTTCCACCTTGTTGAGCAAACACAGCCATTCCCACCATTCTTTCCTCAAAAGGAATAACACCAATATCTGCCCAAGGCATGCTTATTACTACCTTTTCACCAATAATTTCTTTTTTAATCTCCGATTGCCAGAGTTTATCTGTATACCTTAGCGTGTCCTCTTTTACATCCCGTTTATAATGGATTGTGTTCAGAGAATCCTTTGCAGGTATATAGGAGATGATACGGTCCGGATAAGAGAGAAAAGCGTTTTTGCCGTTTTTACCATCAAATGCAAAGCAGATCATGGTACTGTCCTGTGCTTTTTTCATAACGATAAAAAGAGCATTCTTATTCCAAGCAGTCCCAAATTCTACTGAACCGATCTTCTTTAACTGATCGGCTTTCATTATATCGGCAACTGATTTCACTTCTGCTCCATCCTGAACCCGCAAAGCCTTGACAGTGTCAGTTTTCGGTACTTTTTTCAGATCAAGAATCCCAATAGGCTCAATAATCCCTTTTTCGCTGTTATCTGCTAATGCCCACTCCAGACGAAGAAACTCCTTCCCACCAACCAGGTCCTTGCCCACCTTGGCAAACATCAGCTCTAAAACATTGTCGGTTATCTTCAGATTCTTTTTCGCTATTACCTTCTTCTTACCTTCATTAATCTGTAAAAGTGAGATAGAAACCGCTTTCTTTTTTATTAGAGCAGTATCCAGTTGTGCCCTTATAAATACCGTATCATTTCTTTGAGTAATCCAGGATGCAGGACTGCTAAAAGAGACCGCTTGTGCCATAATAGCTGACACAGAGGTAACACAAGCCAGAGCAGCCTTAATAATTGATCGATTCATCCAACCTCTCCTTTCACCAACGAAATTGAGCCTCAAAATAAAATGAAAATAGTCCAGAAATATACCTAACGATGCAATAAAATTCCAAATTCTACTCCAAGATTCCCCCCTGCAGAGTCCACAGTGTGTCTGAATCGCCGATTATATCAACCATTACCGCACCGTTTTTTTTGTACCATCGAAAACGAAACTGAGCTCTGTCATATCCCTGGGGTATCGTGAATTTTCCCATGAATTTTTCCATAGGAATATATTTGAGGCACTTATAGAGTTTAAATGTTCTAGCCTGATCGCTATTTTTTAGTGGCTCTCTTACCCTATACTTAATATCTCCTCTTGAATGTTCCGAAACAACCTGCGACTCCCATAAAGAGCAGACATGTACCGGTCCGCTAATAAACCACTGCCTGAACAGATAACTAAAAATCAAGATTCCTGTTACCAGTGATATTGTGTTAAAAATTTTATTCCTGGAACGTTTTATACTCCAGAAAAGCTCAGAAAAAACCAGCGTTACAAATAGAAATAGCGCAATATCCAGCCTGTAATTGCTGAATTTCAATGAATTCAGATCAATTAAAAATGCTATGAACAAAATTACCGCATAAAAAACGTATCTCTGTGGCCTCAACCTTTTAACTCGCGAAAGAAAGAATCCTAAGGATACTACAAAAAATGGAGCCAGCCATAGCATCAGATTCATATAAGTCCAGCTTCGAAAATGTCAGTTATATTTGTGTTTTTTTTCTCTAAGTGTAGAGTCCAAGTCTGAAAGCCAAATGTGAGAATACATCCCTTAGTCTATCCAACAGCGGTATAATTTACAATCTGCGCAATCCGGCAACTGAAAGATTCTTTTTTGAAAAAACGAAACCTTAAAAATCAGTACATATAAAGAACGTTTAGCGGTGCTGGAAAAATTCTGAGCATTTCCAGATTTTCATTTGTTGATCGTATCGTATCCCTTTGATTTTTATGATATTAGGAGTCCATTCCCAAAGCGTGACAGCTATCCTTTCTCTCTTTTTTGCTCAAAATTCGCAACTTTTCAAAATCGGTCACAGTATTATTTTCTGAAGGCCTGTGTATTAATTTGTTTGTAAATGGAAAGGTTGTAATGCCAGATTTTACCCAAGGACTCAATGAAAGTCAAAAAAAAGCAGTATTACATAATGAAAACCCGCTATTGGTACTGGCTGGAGCAGGAAGTGGAAAAACACGAGTACTGACTACCCGTATTGCAAGGCTGGTTTATGAAAAAAGATGTAAGCCAGAACAAATCCTGGCTGTTACTTTCACCAACAAAGCCGCCCGGGAGATGAAAGACCGCGTAGCGACACTGACATCCACCAAAATTGCAGATGCCATGACTTTATGCACTTTTCATTCACTGGGAGTGAAAATTCTTCGGGAAGACGGTGAAAAAATTGGTTTCACCAAATCATTCAGTATCATCGATGAACACGAGAAGATCTCCACCCTCAAAAGCATTATGAGAGCCGCAGGAGTACGCGGTTTAAAAGACCAGGACCCACAGGAGTTTGCATATCGAATCAGTATGGCCAAAAACAGCACACTCGATCCGGAACAGTTAAAAAAGGAAGATCCCGATCAAAGAAAACTCAGCAGAGTCTATTCCTCCTACAGCGCCATTCTCCAGAAAAGACAGACCGTCGATTTTGACGATCTGCTTCTTCTGCCGCTTCAGTTGTTTCTAAAATACCCTGAGGTGCTCGCCAAATATCAGAACCGTTACCGCTACATTTCCATAGATGAATTCCAGGACACCAACGCAGTGCAGATGAAACTGGCAAAACTCCTGGCGCATCCACTCAACAACATAATGGTGGTGGGCGACGATGACCAGGGTATCTACTCTTGGCGTGGGGCAGAAATAGAAAACATACTCGCATTCTCCTCGGAATTCCGCAACTGCACAACTGTCATACTCGATAAAAACTATAGATCAACACACCAGATCCTTGCAGGAGCACATGCGGTAGTATCCCATAACCGTATTCGCAAGCACAAACAGATAACTGCGGTTTCCGGTGATGGTGACCCGATCATGCACTACAAAGGAGATGATGAAGAGGATGAAGCCACCTGGATTGCTGAAAAAATAGCTGAGCATAATGAACATACCTCCTTTGGCTATGCCGATCATGCCATACTTTTACGAACAAATGCCATGATGCGAGGTTATGAGGAACAGTTGCGAAAAAAAGCAATTCCATATACTGTCAGCGGAGCAACCAGTTTCTATGAACGTAAAGAGATAAAGGATATCATCTCCTATCTTCGTTTCTTTGCCAATGCTCATGATGAACTCAGCATGATGCGGGTGCTCAAGGTCCCAAACAGAGGTATAACTCCCTCCACTCTTGAGCAACTGGATGATTTTGCCGCTCTTCGCAAAATGAGTCTCTGGGATGCCATGAACAGACATAGTTCTCTGGAAAAAATCAACAATGAGCAGCACCATAAAATCGACAGCTTTATTGCCTTCTGGCAGAAATTCAATGAACAATTTAACAACAGCTCTCTTTCTTTGACAATCCGAAACATACTCCAGGAAACCGGATACCTCGAACATCTCAAACGTGCCTATAAAGAGGACGACGACTATGAGCGCCGACTGGAAAACATCGAGGAAATGATACACGGCATAGAAATTTACGAAAACAAGTTCAAAAGAAAGAAACCTACCCTTGCTGGTTATCTTCAGGAAATTGCTTTAATCACATCAGAAACCGATGAGGATACAGAAGATAAACCCCGCAAAGGGGTTGTCATCATGACTCTTCATAAGTCAAAGGGGCTTGAATTCCCGGTGGTTTTTCTGGCTGGTCTTGACAGCACCTACATGCCCTCACCCCGGGCACTGGAGGAGGGTAAAATCGATGAAGAAAGAAGACTCTTCTATGTGGGAATGACCAGGGCACAAAAACGGCTTTACCTCACTTATCCTGGCACAAAGGTTTACCGTAGGAAAATCCGACCGGTTACCCCCTGCCCCTTTCTCAGAGAGATCCCTGAAGAGTTTCTTGATGGTAAAATCGGCGAAAAGCAGGATCAGGAAAAGATGGAATTCATAGAGGATTTTTTTAAGCAAATGAAACAGAAATTCGCAGCTAAAGCAGAAGCCAGTTCTGATTGCGAACTTCCTCAGAGCTGAAAACCAACTTTGACATCTAATAGCCCTGGCTTTCAGGCCTGGGTTATTCTTTTACCGAAAGTCCTGAAAGAGTGGAATATATACACAATTCCAGGTTCATATATTTCATGTAAAACAAATATTCAAATCAGGATTTAATCTATCCACCACATAATTTACACTCCGTTCCATCTTTCGGACCACAAGGATGGCCATTCGAAGTTTTATAATATCTGCAGGAAGAATTATGTCTTTTGTTAGACTTGGTGCACCAATACCCTGTTTCACTATTTTTATCTGATGTTGAAGGAGTATCTTCTGGTAAAGTATTGCTGGAGGATGAAGATGATGGTATTACAATTAAATTACGAAGTTGCCGGACTTCAGATTTGAGAGTGTCCATCTCTGCATTGAGCTTCGAAATATCACTCTTCAATTTTTCTAATTGTTGCTCTTTTTGTGAAGGCTCCTGCGAGAAAGCACAAGATGAAAACAGTAGACAACATAATAAAATTAATCTCAAAAAAGTATTCATCAGGGGCCTTCTTTCGAGTTATAAATAGTTATTGCAACCAGATCCGGGACTCGTGCAAATCATCTGATAATAATCTCCAATTACCGCTTACCTGCAACTTTATATGCTGCCAGAAGTTTTTTTGCCCATGCTTGTCATCACAATTACAGTGTTACCAGCGAAACGAAGGCACCGAAACTTACAACCAGCATCTCATACATTTGACAGTCAGAAGCGAAGACTAAGCATTATGACAACAGCCTGGGAACAACTCCTGGCTTGAGGTATTAATGAACTAAAACTATACACTACTTTCTCAAACTCAGGTTACATATTACTTCAGGCTCTGCACTGAGTGCACTGGCCAGGGGGTTACATGTTACTTATGGCTGATTACAACTTTTCAGAACGATTTAGAATATGACCTCATAGTATAAGGCTTAAAAGCTGGTCGGACCATATCATCAACAGAATCGATTAAATGACAGATTCACCCGGTCAACATTTTACAAATCTATCACTACAGTTTCCGTAATTTTATATAGACATTAACCGAAAGGAGTTACAATATGGATTTTACTCCTGATGATAAGAACAAGCAAAAATTTTACCATTTGCGTGATGACTTGCGAAACAGAACTGAAAAGCTCACCAGTTCCGGAATGAATTCTACTGCCACCGAGTTTAGCAGGCTAAGTTCTGCTTTTCATGCCGCAGCAGATAAACTACAGGAAAATAATGACTATTTTGCTGGATTCATAGATAACCTGGCGGATAAACTGGATAACGTTTCTAACTACATCAAAGAACGTGAATCAAAAGATCTCCTCCATGATCTGCAGAATTTTGCACAGAAAAATCCTTATCTCACTATTGGAGGAATGTTTGTGACTGGAATGGCTGTTTCCCGTCTTTTAAAAGCGGAAACTGCAGAAACAAGCAATACACAACCATCGAGGGAGGACTATTATGAATCTGGTAGATGAAAGAACGGTTTATTTTGAACAGGAATCAATTACCGATCTGGTTAAAGAACTTCGCGATGAGACCATAAATATGGTTCGCCAGCAAATAGAACTGGCTAAGACCGAGACTTCCGAAAAAGTCTCCAGCCTGGGCAGCAATGCCGCGTCAATCTCTGCCGGAGGAGCTGTTCTTTATGCTGGATTTCTTTTTCTGTTGGCAGGTATTACGTTTCTTGGCTATGTAGTGCTTACCACACTGGGATTGTCACCTGCAATATCTCTGTGGTTGATGCCTCTCATAACAGGAATAATTGTAAGTCTGATCGGCTGGTCGATGATTTCCGGATCGATGAAAAAGATAAAGCGAATATCAATTTTGCCAGAGAAAACGGCTCATTCAATCAAGGAGGATCAAAAATGGATAAGAAGGAAACTGTGAATGTCGCACATAACGGTCGCGTTGCTACTGTCCATGATTGGTCACCTGTGGATGAAAGCGGAAGACCCAAAAGCTCTCAGGAAATTGAACATGATATAGAAGAGACCCGCCATTCCATGGATCTTATTCTGGATGCACTCAACGAAAAAGCCAACCCTGGTGCTCTTTACAAAAAGGCTTATAATTATTTTCAAAACAGTGAAAACAGGGAAAAAGTAAAAACCAGCCTCTCTAAAGTAGCCAACAGCATATCCGATTCATTTCAGAGAAATCCTTTACCGGTGATGATGGTTGCTGCGGGTGCCAGTTGGATGCTCTGGGAAATGAATCAACCATCCCATAACGGTAAAGCAGGCGAACGGTTTCAACAATTAAGAAATGAAACAGAACAGAAGACAGAGGCAATAAAAGAGAGAACCGGTGCAAAAGTGGAAACTTTAAAAGAAAAGGCCGGTGAAACATCCGAATCTGTAAAGGAAAAGACTGGTGCTCTGGCAACAGAAGCAAAAGAAAAGGCTGAAGCCTTTTTTGGCCAGGCTCGCCAAAGAGGTGATGAATTCAGAGACAGAGCTTCAGAACTTCAATCCAAAACTGTTCATTCCTATCAAAGAGTAGAGTCTTCGGTTCGTAAAAATCCGCTTATTCTGGGATTCGCTGCAGCTTGTGCCGGAATAGTCGCAGGTTTATTGATTCCGGAAACAAAAACGGAAACCCGAATTGCAGAAGAGAAAACTCCTGAATTAAAACAGAAGGCGGAAAAAAGCGTTTCCGAGATTTCTAATATGGCCAGAAAATTGCCAGAGGAAAATGTTTCATCTCAGCAGTTACAAAAAGAAGAAGAAACTTTAATTAAGCCCGATTCTATCGAAAGAAAACCGGTATCAAAGCCAATCAGTTCTGGGGATAATAAAGCAAAGTCTTGAAACCAAGTGCGAACCTAAACCTGAGCGCGCGCACAACTCACCATAGAGGTGCTAACTGCAACCTCTATGGTAATTTTAAAATGTTTAGCAGTCTACTTCTCAAAAAACAGGAAGCGTTTTAACCTGAAAACACGTAACTTTATACATGTAATCCAGCTTCCAGGTTGATGTAACATGCTGCTTCAGAGTCTGCACACCATACAAAGGTTGATGTAACATGTTGCATCAGAGTCTGCACATCGTGCAATGCCCGAGGTAACATGTTGCATCAGAGTCTGCACATCGTGCAATGCCCGAGGTAACATGTTGCATCAGGGTCTGCACACCGTGCAAAGCCCGAGGTAACATGTTGATTCAGAGTCTGCACACCGTACAAAGCCCGAGGTAACATGTTGATTCAGAGTCTGCACACCGTACAAAGGTTGATGTAACATGTTGCATCAGAGTCTGCACACCGTGCAAAGCCCGAGGTAACATGTTGCTTCAGAGTCTGCACATCGTGCAAAGCCCGAGGTAGCATGTTGCTTCTGGGTCTTGTACTCATCGAAAGGCTCCTCAAAAAAATCATTAACCTGATTATTTTAAAAATCAGTTTTCGCGAATAGAACAGAGAAGATTGAGAAGATCATTTAAACCCCTGGTGTTAATGACATCGGATGGCTCGAGCCATCCCCTTCTTGCCTGTGCCACACCAAAACGAATAAAATTCAGGTCATTTGTGCTATGAGCATCGGTGTTTATTGATACTTTCACTCCCAGCTCTTTTGCCATACGACAATGCACATCATTCATGTCAAGTCTGTCCGGGTAACTGTTTATTTCCACAACACGGTGAAGCTCTTTTGCTTTGTTAAGAACCCTTTCCATGTCAATTTCAACGGGAGCTCTTCTGTTAATTAGCCTTCCAGTAGGATGAGCCAGAATTGTGAAATAAGGGTTTTCCATAGCCCTTAATACTCTCTCAGTCTGCTGTTTTCTGCTCAGATTCAGTTTTGAATGTACAGAACAAACTGTAAGATCCAATCTTTTGAGGATACTATCGGCAAGATCCAGTGTTCCATCCTCCAAAATATCTACCTCTATTCCCTTAAGGATTCTGAATCCTTTTAAATTATCATTTGCTTTATCGATGATATCGATCTGCAAGGCCAGATCATTTTCATTAAGTCCGTGAGTCATAGCCAGACGCTGTGAATGATCAGTAATAGCAATATATTCATAACCTAAAGCTTTGGCAGTATCAACCATCTCTTCAATTGTAGCCTTACCATCGGTACGTGAAGTGTGGGTGTGAAGATCTCCGCGGATCTGATGTAATTCGACAAGATGAGGAAGTTTGCCATTTTTAGCTGCTTCCAGCTCTCCTCTGTCCTCTCTGAGCTCCGGCTCTACAAAAGGAAGTCCAACCACTCTAAACACATCTTCTTCCCTCTCACCTGCAATCCGTGATCCTTCTTTCCATATACCATATTCATTTATCTTCAGCCCCAGTCTGACTCCCATCTTACGAATCCCAATATTATGGGCCTTTGAACCGGTGAAGTAATGAAGAGCGGCACCATAACTCTCTTTTGCCACAACCCGGATGTCTACCTGCATTCCTGAATTTAAGAGAACGGTGCATCTGGTCTCCCCTCTTACCAGAACCTTGTCTATTTCTGGGAACTGAAGAAACAGAGAGATTACTCTGAGAGGCACATCGGTTGTTATCAGGATGTCTATATCACGAACGGTTTCCCTTTTCCTGCGAAATGAACCTGCTACAATCAATTTGTCGATTGTATTTTCAGATTGAAGAAATTTCCGGATCCGGTTTACGATTTCCTCAGCATCATAAAGTTTCATTCTGGTACCGGTTTCTTCCCTGAGTTGCTTTATTCCATCCAGAATACTTCTCTCAATTTTTTCTCCGAACCCGGGAAGTTTACATATTTTGTGTTCCAGAGCAGCCCTTTCAAGCTGCTCTACACTTTGTACACCCAGTCTTCTATTGATCGCTTTTATTCTTTTTCCACCCAGGCCCGCGATTCGCATGAGAGAAATAAGCTCAAACGGCACTTCCTTTTTAAGCTCTTCAAGAACTTCCAATTGTCCGGTCATGACTATCTGCTCGATTTTGGAAGCCAGGTCTTTACCTATTCCCGGAAGTCTGGAGAGGTCCTCTCCATTTTCCAGAAGCTCAGATACATCACTTGAAAGACTATAAATAGTGTGTGCTGCAGTACGATAAGCCCGGATTCTAAAAGGATTCTCCCCTTTTATTTCAAGCAGATCTGCCATAGTATTAAACATTTCGGCTACAGTCGCATTTCTGATTCTCATCAGAAACCCGTTTCATTTTTTTTTGGAAGGGAAAAGAAATTTTCGAATCTTCTGTAGCGTGCTTTCCATGACTTTAATCTGCAGTTCAGTTTTGCCAACTGTGTGAGGGAGGACAAATAAAGCAACAGAACGGCTTTCCATTTTAAAAATGGATTTTGGGTCGAAATGTATAGGGACTTGAGGAATTTTAGATTCTCTGGTATCCATAATGAGTCTCCAGCGCTCAAAAGCAGGACACTCCGGCAAAACAAAATTAATGGGTTCATAGTGGCCATTGAGCAGAATAAGAATGGTATCATCGGTAATCGGTTCTCCATGCTCATCCATCTCCTCTATAGCATCACCTGCCAGTCTTAATCCCAAAAAACGAATCTGGGAGTTATTCCAGTCTGCCTCAGTCATCTCATGCCCATCAGGATGGAACCAGGTCAGGTCTTTAATTCCTGTTTGCCTGGTGTCTCGGCCGTTAAAAAATCTCCTTCTCTGAAGAATAGGATGCTCATGAAAGAATCTGAGCAAAAACCGGGTAAACTGAAGCAGCTCATTGTTTTTTTCAGTCATGTCCCAGTTTACCCAGGAGATCTCATTATCCTGACAGTAGGCATTGTTATTTCCTCCCTGAGTTCTGCCAAACTCATCACCGGCAGTGATCATTGGTACACCCTGAGAAAGAAGAAGCGTAGCCAGGAAATTTCTTTTCTGTCTTTCCCGTACATTCAAAATGTTTTCATCGGTGGTAGGTCCCTCTACTCCGCAATTCCATGACAGATTATCATTAGTTCCATCCCGGTTGTCCTCCTTATTGGCTTCATTATGCTTCTGGTTATAACTTACCAGATCGTTTAAAGTAAACCCATCATGAGCGGTCACAAAATTTATGCTGGCATAAGGCCGCCTTCCTCCGCTTTCGTAAAGATCAGAGCTGCCTGTAAGCCGGTATGCAAGATCACCAGCCTGCCCTGGATCACTCTTCCAGAACCTTCTCACCGTATCCCTGAATTTACCATTCCATTCAGCCCAGAGTATCGGGAAATTACCTACCAGATAACCTCCCGGCCCCAGGTCCCATGGTTCAGCAATGAGTTTTACCTGTGACAAAACAGGGTCCTGATGAATTACCGCAAAGAAAGTTCCCAACCTGTTTACATCATGAAGCTCCCGCGCCAGGGTTGCGGCAAGATCGAACCGGAATCCATCAACATGCATTTCAGTAACCCAATATCTCAGACTGTCCATTATTAATTGCAACACATACTGATGGGTCACATTCAGAGTATTGCCGCAACCAGTGTAATCCATATAATATCTTTTTTCGGGACTCAGATTATAATAGCTGGAATTGTCGATTCCCCTGAAACAAAGTGTTGGCCCCAGATGATTTCCTTCTGCAGTGTGATTGTACACTACATCCAAAATTACCTCTATACCCTCCCTGTGCAGTGTCTTTACCATTGTTTTAAACTCATTTACCTGTTGTCCTAAAGAGCCGGAGCATGAATACCTGGCATCCGGAGCAAAAAACCCTATTGAATTATACCCCCAATAATTTCTGAGATTTTTCTCTATCAATGTGCGATCATCAATAAACTGGTGCACCGGCATTAACTCAACAGCAGTAATTCCCAGCGAATGGAAATATTCAATCACAGATGGACTTGTTAATCCGGCATAAGTAGCTCTCAACTCTTTGGGGACATCGGGATGCAGTGCAGTGAACCCCTTTACATGCAGTTCGTAAATTACCGTTTTGTGCCATGGAATCTGAGGCCTGCTGTCATCACCCCAACTGAAAGCAGGATCTACCACTACCGATTTTGGAAGAAACGGAGCACTGTCCCGTTCATCTTTTGTCAGATCAGTCTCTTTCCCACCAATCACATAACCAAAAAGAGCATCATTCCATTTTATGGTTCCATCAATGGCCTTTGCATAAGGATCTAAAAGCAGTTTTGCAGGATTAAACCTGTGTCCCTGTGAAGGTTCATAAGGTCCTTTTACCCGATAGCCATATCGAATTCCTGGTCTTGCCTGAGGCAGATATACACTCCAGACCTGATCGGTTTGCTCTTTAATATCAATTGATGCGATCTCCTTTTCATCATTGGTATCATCAAACAAACACAGAGTTACCCCAGTGGCGTTCTCAGAAAACAATGCGAAATTTACTCCTGCCCCATCCCAGGTAGCTCCCAGAGGATATGCCTTTCCAGGCCATACTTTAAATGGTTTTATAGACATTTTAGCAACACTTATCAGTGAAAACAGTAATTTTAGTAGAAAACAGCCCTTAATTCTGTTCCGTTAACGCTATATGAAATCCGGGCTTTAAAGATTCATTTTTTCTGAAAGGTACTTTAAAATATCCTTGAGCACTATTGTTCCTTTTGGTTTTTTCTCACCATCAATTACCACTAATCTACTTTGGCCAGTTCTCTTCATGTGGGTAAGAACCGATAAAATGTTTTCGTTTATATCTACTGTCAGTTCTGATAATTGTGATACAGCGATCTCATTTACTGTATGCTCTTTCCACTGCTGACAGGACAGGTCGAACACCTTTCTGGATAACAATATACCTTGTAATTTAAGATCGTAACCTAAGACTGGAAATATTTTATAATGGAAATCATAAAGATAATTCTGTACGAAATCTATAATGGAAAGACCAGATCGCACAGAGACAGGATCTCTTCTCATAACTCTCTCTGCAGTTTCACTATTCAATATTTCCCGTATCTGGTGTTTTCTTTGAAAAAGCGCAGTCCCCTCCTGCAGATACATGCCAATCAAAATCCACCATAAACCTCCCTGAAAATACCCCTTTATACTTACAAATAATCCCGCTGCCATAATCAACAAAGCGACCACATTTGTTATCTCTGCCAAAAAAGCAACAGCTTTCTTAAAGCTTACAAAAAATCGACTGAGAAAAAGCAGTACAATCTTACCTCCATCCAGAACCAGCAGTGGAAAAATGTTTATTACTCCCAGTGCTACATTTATCATTCTGACAAACTCAACGATTCCAATGATTTCAAGAGGCAGCTTCTGAGTCTGGCAGATGATCATTACACAATGTACAAAAAAAGCCATACCAAAATAAATAATTGGGCCAGACAGATTCGCAAAAAGCTCTCCTTTTTGCGAATCTGCATTGGCCGAAGACTCTGTAACACCACCAAAAAGAAACAGAGTAAGATTTGTCACAGTAGTCCCAAATCGGTTTAAAATCAAAAGGCGGATTGTATCACGCATTAAGACACTGGCTATTAGTGCCAAAGTTGCAGCCACCCCCATCCACCAGTAAACAAACCGGGAAAGGTATTTGTAATAATAGGGAAAGATTCCAGTAGCCAGAGTCCATGAAATTACTGCAGATTGCCAGATAAGCGGAACATGTATAAAGAATTCAAATCTCTCATTTCTGAATAAAGACATTCGGTTGATATACATACTGCAGCAGTTTATTATTTGTGTTTCTTAATCCAATCAGTTCAGAGCATCTAAAGATACTGGTCTTTCTCCTTCTCGTAACTGTCTACAACAGAAGCATAATCACGCAATTTCTGATTGACCAGAAAATGGATTGTATCTGGTTGAAAAGAGCCATCACTGGAGATTTTTCCCGGATCTTTACCCGTAAGTATCTGCAATCCCTGCTCTATTGTAGAAACTGCATATATATGAAACATGTTCTTTTTGACAGCTTCCAGGATTTCATCGGAAAGCATAAGATTTTTAACATTATCTTTAGGAATAATCATTCCCTGGGTACCGCTTAGCCCCTTTAATTGACATGCCTTGAAAAAGCCTTCAATTTTTGTATTGATTCCACCCACCGGTTGAATCATACCTCTCTGGTCAACAGAACCGGTAACTGCAATGTCCTGACGAAGCGGTAGACCGGAGAGGCTGGACATGAGACAATACAGTTCTGCACTTGAAGCACTATCACCATCAATTTCTTCGTAGTGTTGTTCAAAACAGATGCTGGCTGATAACGCCAGAGGTTTATCCTGGGCATAAGTCTGTCCCAGATATCCACTTAGAATCAGAACTCCCTTGGCGTGGATTTTTCCACTCATCTCAGCTTCCCGCTCAATATTGATAATGTTGCCAGCACCTATAAATGTCCTGGCAGTAATTCTCGATGGCACTCCGAATACATAATCTCCATTGTTTACGATAGAAACACCGTTCACCTGTCCTGTTTCCCATCCTGTTGTATCCAGATAAAGAGTACTGTCTTCGATGAGACCATATATTTTTTCCTCCATCGTGCTGCATCTATACTTCAAGGCTTCGCAAGCCAATACTATATGTTCTCCTGTAATAAAGGAACATTCATTTTGACCGGCATGGAAATCGGCTTCTCTCAGAAGATCTGCGATCTTTTCGAACTGAGCACTCAGACGATGCTTGTGCTCTGCAAGACGAGAGCTGTAATCGATAATCCGGGCTACAGCCGTTCTATCACAATGTCTGAGATTTTCCTCATTACAGATTCTGGCTATAAAAGAAACCAGCCCATCTATGTTTTCTTCGGTTTTACTCAACTGCTCGGCAAAGTCTGCCTTTACTTTAAATATTCTTACAAACTCATCATCGTTATTGTAAAGAGTCTGATAAAATACAGGATCTCCGGTTAGAATCACCTTTAAATCAATAGATATTGGTTCAGGCTTAAGAAAAACTCCTGGGAACATGGATGTTCTTTCAGGACTGTATTCTATATTGGTATGTCCATGACGTAACAGCTTTTTTAGTGCATTCCATGCATGTAAATCTCCCAGAATCTCTTCTACTTCCAATATCAGATAACCTCCTCTGGCTCTGTGAACAGAACCTGCCTGCAAACAGAGGTGATCAGCAACTACAAAAGAATTCTCTACTCTGTATTGGATATATCCAAAAAGATTGCTGTATGACGGATTACGCTCGACTACCACAGGTGCGCCAGTTGTTTCACTGTTATCGACCAGTAAGTTTACCTCATATTTCTCAGGAGCCACCAAAAAGCTAAATTTATTTGAAGAATCATCAGGCTTGTGTTTTCCTATATTTTTGAATAAATCCTCCTTTAGACCGATAAGATAATCGGATAGTCCTTTGATAGTACTGAACCTCTGTGCCATCTCTCCGAACAAGCCATCTAACAAAACCAGTAGCTGCGAGTAATCGCTCTGATAGTATTTTTGAAAAAGTTCTGCAGTCTTTCTAAGCAATTCCTTTATTTCACATTTAAATTTTCTACCCAAACCTGCAGGGAAATAGAGAAGTTTCGGTGAGTGGGGGTTTTTATGATTATAAACATAGCAGATATCTTCTGGAACTGGTTCAGATCTGGCAATTGAGTTTAATTCCTGAAGTATTGCGCTATCTTTACCTGTACCAGCCAGTCCTGAAGCGAATACATTGAAACCCCTGCTCTTAATTTTTAGTCCAAACGATATGGCCTTGACTGCTCTTTCCTGGCCTACAGATAAGTGCTTTACAGGTAGGTTGGCTGTCGTGTCAAAACTCAGACTTTCTGGACTGAATCTGCAGCAAAGCTCCTCCAGAGTCAACCTGACAGGTGGAGCCATCTGGCCTGCAGACGGGCTTTTATTTGTAATCTCAGGTGAGGGATCAATCAGACCGGTTTTTCCGTTTTTATTCCAGAAAGCTCTCACAATTTTTTACTCCTTATCTGGTTTCCTCTTTTCACTCATTATCATTAATTGCAGCATCAGTGGCTCTTTTCATATTCCGTAAAAGCTCAAATTCTGCTTTTATAAGCCTTTTGGTTTTTTCCCATGCGCTATCCAGATGATCGCGTACCATAAGATTTCTGGTTAATAATGACATATAGATGTCCAGAGCTTTTGCAGCACAGATATCTTTGGAATACGACAATACCGATAATCTTGCGTCTTTCTTTAACTGACGTTTCTTCTGGTTACTTAATCTGTAAACCCAAAGGAGTGCATCGCAAAATGCATCTGGATCGTAATTTTTGAGCAACCTTCCGTTGGTATAATCCATGACTATTTCTCCTATCCCCGGTCCATCCACCGCTACTACCGGTACACCTGAAGCCAACGCTTCGGTAACCACCAATCCCTGAGTCTCTGTTCTGGAAGCAAAAACAAAGACATCCATCGCATGGTAAGCATCTATCAGGGGTTGAGAAACCAGGGTGCCAGGATGAAAAAATCGATGAAAAAGATTGTATTTGTGGAAAATATCCTTGATATAATCTTCTGAAGGTCCCTTACCGATCATCAAAAAACAGGTATTTTCATTGCTGCGAAGAAATCTGCATACCACCTCTCCAAGATACCGCACATTTTTTTCAGGAGCTATCCTGCTTACAAATCCAATTACGAATGCCTTTAAGGGAATCCCCATTGCTTTACGAAATCTCAGACCATCACCTTTGGCAAACTCCTCGAGTTCGATACCGGTAGGAACTACATCCACCGGTGTATTTACTCCCCGTTTAATCAACACATCAGCCACACTGTTACTGGGAGCAAACACATGGTCGCACAGATTTGCATACCCTGTGGCCAATGCTATCACAAAACGCTTTAAAGCCGGAGAATCACCAGGGACATAATGAGTGTAGCGTTCATAGAAAGTGTGAAAAGTAAACACTATTGGTACCTTAAACTGAGCAGCTACCCGCAGAGCCGAATCTCCCATCAGAAATGGATGATGAGAGTGAACAATATCCGGATGAAAATCCTTTAAGGCATTATGCAAGATTCCTGGGATGGGGAGCTGAACAGAAAAATCGGTACCATTAAAATTCTGCAATGCCGGCACCCTGATTACATCCGTTTCATCTGTGGGCATGTTTTCAAAACTGGGAGCTACTATTATTACCTTGTGCCCCATTCTGCGATACTCTTCAGTAAATATTTTAACTGATCTTTCAACCCCACCAATAAATGGCAAATAGGTGTTAGTTATCATTAAAATATTCACATCTCCTCCTGAATAAAGTAAAGCAGTAATAGAGCCTTAATCCGGAACATGGCAGATCTGTTTTCCTGGTTCAACTTTAATCACAGCTTTCTCGGGAAAGGCGATCTCTATCTCCGGTTTTTCCCCCTGGTGCCATTTTCCATCCCAATGTACTTTCAACTTTCCCTTGTCTCTGGTTATCTGAATAGAAACAGAGCCAAAAGAGCTAAGCGCAGGACCGAAACTTATAATGTCTGCAGAATCGGTTATCTCCTTATAAATTCCGGAACACAACACCAGGGTATTACGCTCTCTCTCCTCTCTGATAAAGCTGTTACGCACCATAAGAATCCATTCGGATGCAGCCCAGACATGCTGTCCATCACCCATACAACCACTTTTTAATCTGGGATGAATCGCCTCAGGCCACTGTGCTGTTGGTGAAGCCATTTCTGCAATCGCTTCAGTGAGCCTTCTAAACCGGATATCTCCTGCACGCATAAGCACCTGGGCTATGTGCAATGTTAGATATGGATTAATTCCGGAGTGGCTTATGTCGTGGTAGAAGCCATTATTAATCAGGCAGTGATTGAAAAGGTGATCTGCGGTAAGCAATAACCTGTCGTTTTTTTCAGCCCAAAGCTGCAGCGGATAACCCGCAGCCAAAGATCCCACTGCTCCACTGTCTGGCCTTCTGTAAGGTGATGCAGGCATAACCGGCTTTCGCATCTTTCCTGCTACTTTCTGTAAACAACTGACAATCGCATCCATGAAGTCTCTAGATTCGTTCTCAAAACTTTCTGCCCTACGATGCTCCTCCCATTGCCTGGCCATATAAGCGGCAGCATTTAATCCGGCTACCCCCCAGAAATCATCCCAAAAGTAAAAGTCGTTAGGTCCCAGATGTTCAGCACTGAAACCAGATGGTAATAAACCATTGTATATGAGCTTATCTTCAGTTTTCACTCTTTTGTTAATGATCCACTCTGCAGCTCTCATCACGCTGTCTTTCCATCGATATGGCGGCTTTTTACCGCTGAAAAGACAATACTGTTGCATGGCCCACAGAGCTTCTCCATTGGAATCCCACTCCCCATCCTGAGAAAGAAAGTAACCATCAGAATTCTGTTTTTCAAAAAAAGTATTAATTATGCGTGCTGCCCTTTCGATTTTTGATGTACACAAAAGGGCTTTTACTATAAAAGCAGCATCCCTGAACCAGAAACGTTTATAAGTGTAAGGACCGGCATAGGATTCTCTGGGCGTGTGCAGAAGTAAGGTTCTGATTGCAGTTTCGTAGAGATACTCGAAATTTCGATAAGGAAGATGAATCTGACAACATCCCTCGTAAGCTTCCTGCCAAACCTGATGAGCGGTTTTGGTTAATGGATAGATCGACTGTAGTTTTTTCCCTTTTTCAAGAGGTATACTGATTGCAGTATAGCGCTGTTCTCCGGCCTTAATGGAAAATGCTGCCAGAGCTGTTGCCATCCCCACTTCACACTGGACCCCACTTTGTTTATCATTGATAGGAGAAAATATCCAATGATATACATCGCCTTTCCGATAATGGGAAAAACGGTTTTTTTCAGGCTTTTCATCGAAAAAAACCAGATATTTTCTATCGATAAACCACCCGTAAGTTTTTTTCAGCAGCTCTATTCTGTTAATAAAACTGACACCTTCGGGATTGTATGGCCGCAAAGCTATTATCAGATAACCATCGGATAAAGCCATCGCCTTTAAATAGATTCTGCAAACCGGTATTCCATTTTCCAGAATCACTTTGACTTCTGATTCTAACTGTATCTTATCATTTTCTGATTTTGTCAGCACAGAAAGAGAGTCTGTCCATTGGACCTTTTGCTGCACCTTTTTCTCTCTTGAAGGAATAAGGCGTCCGCCATCTGGCAGCACAATCCAACTGTCAATAGACCAACTGTCAAAAAAAGGCATTACCAGTCCCCGGGGATCAACCACCGGTAATTCCTGGTATCCAGGTATCCCAACAGCAGTCCAGTTTCGGTGAGTAAGGTTAATCTGGGTAAGTGAGAATGCCCTGGGAATAAAAGATTTGTCTTCAGGATCAAACTGACGCTCTACCCAGTAAGGCCATACCCAGTCCATATTATGTTGGATTACCTGGCTGTTTATCAAACCCCTTGCATGCAGAACGGTTCCAGCGCGCAAAAGCTCCACTGGCGCCCAAACTTCGGAAGGCTGCGCAAAGCGGTTGAAATGAGAAAGAAGAAGTATTGGATCAATAAAACCTTTTGAGCGGGCAACCTGCTTAACCATGAATTGCCATGGAAACCATTTCAACCTCATCCTCTTCACCTCCTCCGCTAAGAGTCTAAAAGCAACAGAAGTGCCATGGTAGAGCAATTGCTTTAATTACTGCAAAGAGAAGAGAGAAAAAAACGATGGATATTCAGCCATTTCTATGTCTTTTTACCTTAATGGGAACATTATTTTCCACTTTCAGTTTCTTCATCTGCCTTTATGTAGCCACAACCCTGGGTAAGAGATTAAGAAGAGAAGTCGTGTTATCAGAAATCACTCGCACATATTGCGAAATCCGGGAATTTAATTTTAAATGCAGAATTTTTCTGCAGAAATTTAAAACCACTCCCTATTATAAGCTTCTGGGATCATTTCATTCAGATCTGCAAAGAATCTGTATTAATACCGATCAGATATTCCTGGAGGCATTCATCTCTTCTGACTACCAGAAACTCCTTCATACTCAAAAAGCACTTAAAACGATCTGTTCACAAATCCATTCAATCATGGTAGAAATCGAGTTCAGACTTAAAACAGTCTGCAGATAAAAATGTCGCCTCATTGTATTCTCTAATAGTAAATCATGATAATGCACTGTAATGACAAAAGTTATGACATAGCCTAATAAAAGATCTGTTTTTTGTGCATATCCTTTGCTATGCGTAAAAGAGGTATTGAAAGTTTTTAAATAATAATTGTATAATGATGATAATTTTGCTGTTAATGATACAGAATGTATTACCCTCTTCCAGAAAAGGATGTTATCATGAAAAAAACAATCACATCTTTTTCTCTTTTGGTTCTGTGCGTATCAACCAGCGGATTTGATATGGACAATGCATCTGCTGTTTTTATTTCACATCTGAAAAAGGCAGATTCTATAAGCGAATTTCTTTCTCAGGGTACGTTATTCGAAAACAGGTCCAAAACAGCAATTGATTCACTTTTAAGAGATATTCTATACAACAATCCTCAACTGTATGGCATTTTAAGAGTTTGCCAAGATGGAAAAGTATTAAATGACATAAATCGTGGCACTAATTCCAATGCCACTTTAAACGTAAAGAACCGGCCGTGGTTTCAAACTTCCATAGAAAAAGGATCATCTTACACCGGCGAAGTTTTTACAGTAAATTCCAATGTATGTTTTTTAAAATCTTATCCCCTTACTCTTAACACCTCTGCTGCTGGAGTTATAGCGGTACTAATCGACCTTAAATACTGTCTGGGAGAACTTGCAGAAAAAAGTCTTTCACCTTTTATCCTTTTTTATGACAAAGCAATTGTTTATCAATCTGATCCGCCTTTACAAGTCTCAAAAGTTTCGGTTCCTGATTTTGGAAAACTTGAACTGATCTACAGCAATAATTCACCGGAATCTTTTGTCGGTTTCCCAACACAAAATCAGAAAACCGGAAAGGACTTTTCCGTCTTTAATCAAAATAACTTCCCAACAACCTTTCTTCCCTGGACCATAGCCTTGCTGACTGTTGGAATCTCACTCCTGATAATTTATCTGTCAAAACCCAGAATTAAAAAAGAGGAACTGATTGCACTGGAATATCAGAAGCTTCCGGAAGAAACCCATAAGATGATTCGCGACCGAGCAATTTCTCAGCTCTACTGTGAAATTAAGCGACAAATAGAAACTCACGAAATGGACAAAATACAGCAGGAAGTGCGCGAAAAGTTAGCTTTGGCATACGAATCAAGCTTAGTCAATAATAAAAAGGTTCTGGTAGAGTAAGAAACTTGTCTTTCATGGTAGATAATTTCTTTTATAACGGTCCCAGAAAGATTGATTTTTCCTTGATGGGCGCCAGATAAAACCACAAGAACAGCACTTTATTCGTCTTTTGTTCTTGAAAGCCCGTATGGGGGCAAAAAAGAACGGATCATAATATTCCGTGTCTTTACATCCACATTTAGGACAGGTCAGCTCTGGTGGGTTCCAGAAAGAGTTCCAAAGATCAGTAAGAATATTCCTATCACGATGTATGTGATGGTCGGAATGAACTGCCATTTTTTAGATTACCCTGTCTGGTGAGAAAAGCTGCATAAAGGTACGTTCAGCAAAGATATCAGTCATTCCTGCAATAAAATCGGTTACCATCAAATATGATGGTGTCTGATCATTGTAATTAGTGTTTTTTATAAAATTAAAAAACACTTCCATTACAGGTGCTTCCTTTATAAGAGATAGAATATAGGAGCTATTTTTTCCCCGCTCCGATTTTTCCAGGATATACTCCAGTTCACTGAACAAAAGCTCGATCAGATGAGCAGCTTTATGAGATTTGCGCTCCACCTCAGGATGTTGATAGATGTTTTTGTAATTGAAAAGCTTCAATTGATACATATAGTGAAACACCTCTTCGCTCATCTCTATGGAATCCTTGTTATGACTGTTGGCAATGGTGTCGTTTACAAAGATACCAATGATCTTGCCATTTTCAGTACCCAGATTCCTGGCTATATCTGAGGGAATGTCAGCCTTTCTGATCAATCCTGCCTTGATGGCGTCCTCCATATCTCTTCCCAGATAAGCGATTCTGTCCACCATTCTTACAAGACACCCCTCCAGGGTAGCCGGATAAAGGCCACGGTCATTAATCGAATCGATTTTTTCAATGTCTCTGGTCCGGTCCGGAGTAATTATCCTCTCAAAAGATTCACCACAATGAGTAATTATCCCATCTCTTACTTCATAGGTCAAATTCAATCCTGCACCATAATTTGTGAGCTTATCAACCACCCGTAAGCCATGAATTTCGTGCTTGAAACCTTCTTTTACATTCTTTTGTTTTAAGATTTTATCCAAAACACGTTCACCAGCATGCCCATATGGCGGATGCCCCAGATCATGACCTTTTGCAATAGCATTAATAAGATCAATATTGAGATTCAGGCATCGTCCTATTACCGCCGCAATACTGGAAACATGCAGCACATGTTCCATTCTGGTGCAGATATGATCATTATTGGGAGATAAGAAAACCTGAGTCTTGTGTTTGAGACGTCGAAAAGGAGGTGAATGCAAGATTCTGGTTTCATCACGAGCAAACTCGAGTCGAAACGGATCACGTTTAAGAGGGAATTTTCTTCCCGCAGACTCACTGCTTTTTTTTGCAAAAGGGCTGAGTTTCTCTTCTTCTTCCAGAAGAAACCTTCGAATGTTAAATTCAGTACTCATAGCTACTTAAAAAATCCTTTACAAAGCATTCTTGTTCCGGGGTATCCAGTGCAGCCCGGTTCCTCCTTACTGCAGCGATAGCACTAGAGGCTTTCAGAGAAAAGTAATATCCAAAAACACAGGATAAAACCAGTCCGGTCCTGCCAATGCCTGCATAGCAATGTATACATACCGGTTTACCCGATTCAAAAGCGGTGATAATTTGTTTTATCAGAGCCAGAAATTTTTCTCCATTTTCAGGAACCTTAAAGTCCTGAATCGGGAAATAGTTCCATTCTATTCCCAGTTCAGTACAGATTTCTTCGATCGGCCCCTCTGGCTTCTCCAGAGAAACCAGATATGCTATTCCCTCAGATTGCATCTTCTGCAGATCACTGCGCACATCATCCGGCTCTGAAGAATACCTCCCCGGAATATCCGAGCCAGCCAGCTTTCCAGGAAGAACCCAGGAAAAATTTTTCAAAGTCATAAAATTCCTAACCTCTTAAAATTATCAGCTTTTGGTAAGTTTGCTGCCAAGTAACCTGCACTCCAGACAACCTACCATAAACAAACCGGATCCGATGAGTATTAAATATATATACAGCCATTAAAATGCTGTATCTCGCCTCCGAATCGCAGAATGAAAACCTCTGTTCCTGCATCTCTCTTAATTACCTAAATTCTTATATTGGTTTCACTCAAAAGCAGCTTTATAAATAATACATAAGAGTTGAAAACACGCTGCTCTTTAACTAATTTTACTGATTTCTCTCCCTGCATAAAAGGAGCAGGAAAAATTTCTGCAATCATTTAAATATTTTAAATATTGATACGTATATAGCAAAGTACTATGCAAATAATACTCTATTGCCTGATTCCAGTAATTAGTGCTTTTATTGGGTGGATCACCAATTATTTCGCAGTTAAGATGATTTTCAGACCTCGAAAAGAGATCTGTATTCTGGGACTGCGTATAATGGGGCTAATACCGAAACGAAAAAAGGATCTGGCTGCAAAGATTGCTCAGACTGTTGAAACAGAGTTAATCTCACACCGTGATATCAGGGCAATCATTCAGACTGAAGAATTTCATCTTCAGATTGGGAATGTGATTAAAAATAGAATAGACAGCCTGATTCAGAGCAGATTGGCTTCCAATCCTTTGATATCCATGTTTATCACACCTGAGGTAATTACAAAACTCTCAGACACCCTGATGGATGAATTGAATAAGGAGATTCCTGGGGTTATCGATACTCTGTTTCAGTCTGTGGAATCCAGAATCAACTTCCAAAAGATAATTAAGGAAAAAATTGAAGGTTTTGATTTAACAAAACTTGAATCCATCATCTACTCTATTGCTTCAAAAGAACTTAAAGCTATAGAAATTTTTGGTGGTGTTCTGGGTTTTGTGGTGGGACTTGTGCAGTTAATAATTGTATCTATCGGAGGTTTCAATGGCTAGAGGTCCCATTCTGATCTTTTTCCTTTTGCTTGTATGCACATTCTTTATCGAAACTCAATCAACAGAACTTAAAACCACTCTTAGCCGCTCTCAGATCACAGTCGGCGAAAGAATCAATTTCACTGTAAATGCTAATATCCCTAAAAACGCGAAATTTACTCCTCCTGCACCTGAAGACAATTTTGGTAAGCTGACTGTAAAGGGATGGGATCTTAAGAGAACAGAGCTTCAGAATTACGACAGCATATCTGTGCAATATCTGATAACCACCTACATACCTGAAAGCTGCACCATACCACCATTGAAATTTATAATAGAATATGAGTCAACCGCTGACACATTGTATACCGAAAATGTACCTTTGCAAATACTATCGGTTATCAATACTCAGGACAGCATAATCGACATAAAAGATCTCCGTTCACAGCAGATTGCCGGTAAAGCGCCACTATGGTGGCTTTGGCTGCTAATCTCTGTTGTGGTAATTTTTGCCCTCATATTTATCATTATTTTTATCAAGAAGCGTCTGAGTAAACCGGAAAAATTACCTCCTCCTAAACCAGCCTACGAAGAGGCAATAGAAGCCCTGGGTATACTGCACGGAAAGCGTTACCTTCAGCAGGGTTTAATCCGGGAGTATGTCTTTGAGCTTTCAGAAATATTTAAAAGATACATCGGAAGAAGATTCGGGGTTAATGCCGAGGAATATACCGCCGAAGAGCTGATTGCCTGGCTGGGAGTTTCTGGCCTGGAAATGAAAATCCGACATCCTGTCGAATGGTTTTTCCGCACTACCGATCTGGTAAAGTTTGCGAAGTTTACCCCTGATGATGCGACAGTGGAGCGTTTCGGAAAAGAAGTGATGAATTTTCTGGAAGTAACAAAACCTCAACTATCCGAAATAAACGACTCCCTTCAATCTGAACAAACTTCTGAGAACCAGAACAAGCTCAATCCTTCAAATACAGGTGAACATTCATGAAATTCAGAGATCCGGAATTTTTCCTGCTTTTTATTTTGTGGCTGCCTGTAATCTGGATTTATATCCGCAGGGAAAGAAAATACAAACCTGCTGTTACATTTTCAGATCTCTCTGTATTTAATAAAATCAAGCCATCGTTTTTTGTCAAAGCACGCCATGTACTTCTTCCTTTGCGTCTTATCGGAATCGGACTTTTAATTGTGGCACTGGCACGTCCTCAGCAAGGCAGAACTGATGAAGAGGTTTCCACAGAAGGAGTGGATATTATGCTGGTTTTAGATGTTTCCGAAAGTATGCGCGCATTGGATTTCAAGCCAGATAACCGCCTTACTGTGGCTAAAGCCACAATTCGTGATTTTATCAAAAAAAGACAACACGACCGTATCGGTATAGTCATTTTCGGAGCGCGAAGCTTCACCAAATGCCCACTTACTCTTGACTACGCAGTCTTAGACCAGTTTATCGATGGCATCACCTTTACCGATTTCAGTTCCCAAACAGCTATAGGTACTGCCCTGGCAACAGCCGCAAACCGGCTCAAAGACTCACCTGCTAAAAGCAAGGTGATCATTCTTCTCACCGATGGAGCCAGTAATGCTGGCGAGATACCACCTCTTACCGCAGCAAAAGCCGCAAGTGAACTGGGAATGAAAATCTATACCATAGGAGTGGGTAAAGAAGGCCAGGTGCCAATCCCGGTTCAGATTAGAAATCCTTTTACAGGCGAAATAACTCAGCAAACACAGATGATGCAGTCTGATCTGGATGAAAAAACATTAAGAGAAATTGCAGAAATCTCTAATGGAACCTATTTTCGTGCACGTGATGTAGAGAGTCTGAAAAACATCTATGCTCAGATAGACGAAATGGAAAAAACCGAAATAAAAACCAAAATCTTTACCTCCTATGAGGAGCGTTTTTACCCATGGTTATGGGCTGGATTTCTGGTTTTAATGTTGGAACTTTTTTTACAACATTCCCGTTTCAGACGTATTCCTTAAGGTAAATTATGAAATTTGGAAATCCTGAATATTTCCTTTTATGGTTATTGCTTCCTGTACTGATCGGCTTTTTTATCTGGGCTTATCAGAGAAAAACAGCAGCCCTGAAACGTTTTGCATCACTTGAACTCATAAGAAAACTGACACCGTCTGCAGGCCTTTCCCGTCAGATATCAAAGTGGACCCTATTCTGCTTTTTCTTTTTCTTTATGGTATTTGCTCTGACCAGACCCAGGTTTGGAGTAAAGATGGAGATGGTTGAGAGAAAGGGAATTGATATTTTAGTTGCATTGGATATCTCCCAAAGCATGCTGGCAGAAGATATCACTCCTAACAGAATCGAAAGGGCAAAACATGAAATCTCAAAACTTATTGACATGCTCAATGGGGATCGCATAGGAATCGTAGTATTTGCAGGTGAAAGTTTTGTACAATGCCCTCTGACTCTTGATTATGGTGCAGCTAAAATGTTTCTGGATGCAGTTACCACTGGTTGGGTCGATCTTCAGGGGACCGCATTATCGGATGCTATAGAACAGTCTATGAAAGCCTTTAACTCCAAATCAAAAAAGCATAAGGTTCTCATATTGATTTCTGATGGTGAAGATCACCAGGGAAAAGCTGCTGAGGTGGCTAAAGCTGCATCTGAAGAAGGAATCGTAATCTACACCATCGGAGTTGGTTCTGAAGGTGGTGCTCCTATTCCTATAAGTAAAAAAGGCGGTTCGATTACCTATAAAAAGGATAAAGCGGGAAATCTGGTGATGACCAGATTGAATCCCAGAACACTGGAAATTATCGCAAAAGAAGCTAATGGAAAATTTTTCCATGCTGGTAACGATTCCGACCTTGCCCGTATCATTGGTGAAATCGCTCAGATGGAAAAGAAAGATCTGGGAATGAGTAAACTCAGCACTTATGAAGAGCAGTATCAGATTTTTCTTGCTTTTGCATTATTACTGTTACTGCTGGAATTTTTTATTCCTGAACGGGTTTCAAAGAAAAAGGAATGGAAAGGCCGTTTTGAATAAGGGTAAGTCTATGAAAATATTTATCAAAGCTTTACTGCCATTTTCCCTTCTGTGCATCTTCTCTGTTTGCAGTGCAGATGAAATATATTCCAAAAACCATAAAGCAAACGAGTTATACAAACAGGGCAAATACGATGAAGCTTTGAAATTATATGAAGATGCACTTCTTCTTTCACCCTCTGATGAAAAACTTAAAATGAATCATGGTTCCACTCTCTACAGGCTTGGTGAATATGATAAGGCTGAGGAATCCTATAACGGTGCACTTACCATAAAGGATAAAAAAGCGAGATCAGATGCCCATTATAATATGGGAAATATTCTATATAAAAAAGCTGAACAGATCCAAAATCAGGATCTACAAGGTGCTCAGAATAATCTTAAATCTGCCCTACAGCACTACATTGAATCTCTTGACCTTAGCCCTGATAATATCGATGCCAAATGGAACCTGCAACTGACACACCAAAAAATAAAGCAACTGGAACAGCAGCAGCAACAACAGCAGAATCAGCAGAACAAAGATAATAAAGATGATAAAAGCAAGCAAAATGAGAATAATCAGCAACAAAATAATGAGCAGAAAGAGGACCAGCAGGAGCAACAAGATAACAAAGAGGAACAAAAAGATAAGAATCAGCAACAACAACAGCAGCAGCAACAACAACAACAACAATCAGAAATGAAAGAATCCGAAGAGCAACAGAAAGAAATGAAAAAGGAAGATGCACGCAGGCTCCTTGAACTTTATGCTGATGATGCTGACTCGTTAAACAAACCCACGAAAAAGAAGGCGAAAGTCCGACAGCCTGAACAGGATTGGTAAAGATGCATAAATTCAGTTATTTTGAATTGCCTGGAGACAAAAATCAGCTTATACGTGGCTCTTTGCACATTAGTGGCTCGGGAATACAGGCCCCCTGGTTCATTTTTTGCCATGGTTTTACCGGTCAGAGGATGGGACCCGGTTACCTGTTTGTGAAAATTTCCAGAGCTCTTGCCGATGAAGGATTTTGCTCTGTGAGATTTGATTTTCGTGGTTCTGGTGAAAGTGATGGAAAATTCCCTGAAATGAATGTCTCTACAATGAAAAATGATCTGATGGCAGTTATTTCGTGGTTGAAAAAAAACCACAATCCATCCAGAATTTTTCTACTGGGTCACAGCTTTGGTGGAATGATAGCCGCCCTGTGCAGCAAGGAGGCAAATGGAGTAACATTACTATCTCCAGTTGGAAATCCACAAAAACTGATTTCGAGTCAGAAAAAAATTATCGAGTCTGGTCCAAATTCAGAAGGCTATTATGAGCACGGGCCTCACGAAATGGATTCATCATTTGCCTCGTTTCTTCTGGAGATTAATCCGGTAGAAACTCTTTGTAAGAATCTTAAAGGGGCGCTGCTTCTTATTCAAGGCGATTCTGATAAGTCGATAACTGTAGAAGAATCGTCTGTTTATGTAACTGAGGCCCGTAAATGCGGTATCGATTGTGAATATCATGTTTTTAATGGCGCCGATCACAATTTTTCCCGGGTTAGTGATGTTAAACTGCTCTGCAGAACCGTGAATAGATGGGCAAAGGAGCACACATCGTGAAAAAGTACATTTCAATTTTGTTTTTTTTGACCCTGTTTGCAGTTACTGCTTCCGCTCAGGTCCGTTTTTCTGCAACAACAGACCGAACGCATATCTCTATGGGTGAACAGATTGTAATTACTGCAACCCTGATTACTAACCGTCAGATAAATACTCCTTCAGCGCCTGCAATAAGCAATACTGATGGCTTCACGGTTTTAAAAACCGACCAGCGTCAGTCCTCTTCATCTTCTATACAGATAATTAATGGAAAGGCCAGTCAAAAAACCGAGATTTATCACATCTTCTATTACCATATTGCCCCTTCAAAGGTTGGCAATTTTACGTTTCCATCACTGGAGGTAACTGTTGATGGCACGAACTACAAAACTGATCCTATTGCTTTCACAGTCAGAAATGAAGCCATTACCAATCCTGACATCAGAGTGTTTCTTCAAATAAATAAACGCTCTCTTTATGTGGGCGAACAGGCTATGCTAACTTTTAAGGTAGCTCAGAAAGCTCAATCTTCTACCGATGTAAATAATGGTTTCATGTCGGCTCTGGAAAAGCTGGAAAATGCATTTGAGAGGGATTTCGCTTTGAGCAGATTGTTTACTAATCAAATCAGTACTACTCAGGAGCGAATCGATGGTGAAATATACAAAGTTTATTCACTGCGCTATGCATTGTACCCGGTTAACAGTGGTACTTTTAACATCCAGCCGATCCCATTTGGTTACCAGGAACTCCGAAGAGTGCGTTCCAGAAGATCAGATCCTTTCTTTGATGATTTCTTTAACATGAATAGTTTCTTCGGTGGTGGTGTTCAGGCGGTGGATAAGAATGCCTTATCCAATAGTCTTTCCATAACAGTTAAGCCATTACCTTCGGCACCTTCTGGTTTTACCGGTTCTGTTGGAAAATTCTCCCTCTCTGCGAGTGTCAACCCAAATCAAATTCCTGCCGGAGAAGCGATTACTCTGAAGATATCACTGAAAGGGTCCACCAGGCCTGGTAGTATCGGAGATGTAATATTGCCACAAATGGCCGACTGTGAAGTGTTCAAACCTGAGCAGCAAATGGTAACCGATACCAATATCAATGGTCTGTCTACAAGAAAAACATACAAATATCTTCTTATTCCCAGAAAGGAAGGGACTCTGGTAATTCCACCAATCTCTCTTCTCTATTTTGATCCAGAATCCGGCACATATAAAAAAGCTTCTTCAGATACTATAAAAGTTGATGTAAGTAAAGGCAAAGAAAACCAGATGGCACAAAATCGCTATCTTACACAGGAAGAAATCAGAGAAGTAGGTAAAGATATCCGCTATATAAAGACCGGCATCAAAATTAAGAATCAAAAAGAGCGTCCTTATCTGGAACCCTTATTTTATCTGCTATTTCCCATTCCATTCATCGTTTTTATACTATCAGTATTATACCGATTTCAATCTTCAAGGCAAAAAAGAAATGCTTCACAGCAAATACGCCGTAGAGCACTCTCAGCCGCACAGAAAAAACTTGCTGCTCTTAAAAAGAAACATGCCAGTCTTTCATCATCGCAATTTCTGGGAACAGTTTCAGAAACTATCGAACAGTACATTTCTCAGAAATTTGGATTCGCAGCTACCGGAAGAACTCTGGATGAGCTTAAAAACGAACTTCTATCTCAAAATACCGACAAACAGATCGTAGCCGATCTTACCTCATTTATTGAAGATCTGGATAGCTACCGTTTTGGTGGACAGACTCTTGACGATGCATCCAGACTGTCAGTTCTTGATAAAACCTCCAGATTTCTTTATGGCCTGCAGAAAAGCTCTAAAAAGGGAGGTGCCATCATTAACCGCTCTTTATTATTCTTTCTTGGATCTCTGTTTATCTGTGGTAATGTGTATTCAGCTCCTGTTGACCTCTGGTTTGAAAAGGCGAATCAGGCATACACCAACGAACAATATGACAGTGCTGCCTTTTATTATGAAAAGATAGTGGAATCCGGAACATCCAACAGTGCCGTTTTTTATAATCTTGGAAATACCTGTTTTCGTCAGAATAAGATCGGCCTGGCCCGTTATTACTTTGAAAAAGCGGCAAAACTTGATCCTCAGGATCCTGATATCGTTTCTAATATCCGCTACATCAAGGCTAACATTATCGACAAGACACCTGAACAGGAACGTGGTTTTATAGAAAATCTGCTTTGGCATCTGCATATTTTCTTTCCACTCAAAACTCAGCTTTGGATCCTGTTCTCACTTTTATTCATCGTCTCTTTGTTTCTTTCTTTGAGCCTTTATTTTTCGGGTAATGGCCGCCTTTGGTTTATCTATCTTTCGGTTCTTCTGTCGTTGATGATAGTAATAACCGGTATCTCAACCGCTGTTAAAATTTACGAATTGGAAAAGATCTCTTATGCCATTCTTCTGGATCCCTCTTCCGAAGCACGTAATGAGCCGGATGGAAGTAAAGTGCTTTTTACGGTTCATGAGGGCACAAAGTTGCAGATCCGCAAAGTTAATGGTTCCTGGGCTCTTGTAAGCCTTCCAAATGGAGTAAGTGGTTGGATTGAGCTTAAAAAACTTGGTAAAATCTGATAATTCCTCTTTAATCTTGCCTTGATACTTCGTTAATTGTAAACTAAAGAGGTTCTGGGACCTCTTTAGCATTTAAAACTTTAATCTGAACCTTATAATGATCTCTGTTTTCAAAAAAAACCCATCTTCCGCATATATTCTGACAGTGCTGCATTTAGTTGCACTCACCCAAATAGTTCTCTTGCTACTGCTTAGCTCCGAATGTCCGCCCTGGTGGCATTTTGCACTGATTACTTTTCCTTTGCTTGCCGCAATTCCGCTGGTTTGCCTTAAAGTGAAAAGCATGATCCGATCACTGACCAATCTTTTAACCAATCAGACCCTTCCGCAATTAAAAGCTGTTGGTGCAAATGGTGGAGAACTGGGAAAACTCTCAGATGCGATCTGTGGACTTGTAGAGGAAAACATACTTGCTCACTCCAGATTTTCAGATCTTAATAAAATGATCCTGGACCATTATTTACATCTGGATAATCTCTCAGAATGGCTCCCATGTGCAACATTTATCATTAATAATGAGTACAGGATTTGCAACTGTAATAATAATGCACTTATTATGTTCGGTTATAATTCCCAGAGTCAGTTGATTTCATGCGACTTTTTAGATTTGATTCAAGATTCAAAACGATCTGAGTTCCAATTATTTACTACCGGAGACCTTTCTACGGCATTTGAATCGTTCATGCTAAAAAAAGATGGCTCCAGATTCGCCGCAAGTATATATGCTTTACCTAACCGAAGAAATGAAGTTGACGAGAACAGCTTCTTTATCTTCATAAAAGAATCAGAATTTGAATCAGAAGATCAGAAAAATTTAAAAATACAGAGCAACTTTATCTACAACATTGAATCAGTGAGCCGTCTGGCTGGTGGTATTGCTCATGATTTTAATAACATACTGGGAGCGGTTTCCGGTTACGCAGAAATGATCAATAATCGGTACTCAACAGACGAGAAGTTGAATAAATACAGCAAAATGATATTATCCGCAAGCAGACGTGGCTCAGCTCTTTCTGAAAAACTTCTTCAGTTTGCACGAAAAAACAAACTGGTCATGTCAAGTTTTGATATCAATGACTCACTGACTTTTCTGGAAGAGATTTTTAGAGATTCAGAATCACCCATTCAGATCAAATTTAACCTGAAAGCAGAAAACTCCTGTATTCTGGGAGATTGCGAACAATTTCGCAATGCACTTACTAATATAGTGGTGAATGCACAGGAAGCAATGCCAGATGGTGGGGAACTCAATATCACCACTGAAAATATCAGAGTAGAAGAAGGATCATCCTGTTCTCATCTTTTCACCATAACACCTGGTTATTATGTAGCAATACTGATATCCGATAGCGGAACCGGTATAGACAAGCAGGAGATTCCTCGAATTTTTGAACCCTTTTATACATCAAAAGATCGATCCAGAAATACTGGTCTGGGGTTGTCCTGTGTTTACGGTATAATTAAAAGTCACAATGGATTTATCGATGTGGAAAGTATACCAGGAAAAGGAACCACCTTTACACTTTATTTTCCGGTGTACAATTTAAAATTACAAACCTCATTTGAGCAGAACATCTCTGCCAATAAAAGGATTTTACTTGTTGATGATGAACTGATTATCAGAGAAGCAATCGGAGAGACCCTCAACTGGTTGGGATTTTCAGTTTCAGTTGCAGAAAGTGGAGATGAAGCAATTAGGATACTTCAAAGCTCACCGCACTCCTACGATCTTGTTATTCTGGATATGATTATGCCTGGTATGAGTGGTAAAGATTGTATTATACGGATGAAAGAGATGAAAAAGGATATCAAGATACTTATCAGTACTGGTTTCAGCGAAGAAATGGATCAGGACAGTCTTTTAGCGATGGGGGTATCTGGCATACTGGTGAAACCATTTGAGTCTGCGCAATTGACTCAAGCTATTTATGAGGCATTGGGTTAAGGAAATAACTATCTGTGTGATGACTGATAATAGCTTCACTTAAGGTCACTTGAATTCCGAAATGTTTTGTGGGCCGAGTGGCTACATTCAAGTATTTGTTATCTGGAATTCTGAAGAATTCGAAAAAAGTTCTAACATTAAAAGTTTTAACATTGATAATTTTTTCGTGGCTTAACTCGTGTCCACGAAACCTCCCCTATATCAGGTCCCAAAAGAAGAGAGTCCGTCCAAAATATCATCCCAAACATCTCCTCTTGACTTCCCCCCTGTCTTTGAATTATCATACCCTACAACCTCTAAACCCTATATGGAAGGAATTAAAAATATGATTCGATTGAATGAACACTACCTCAAACTAAATTCATCCTATCTATTTTCTGAAATCGCAAAAAGAGTCAATGCATTTCAAAAGCAAAACCCTTCCAAAGAAATTATCCGCCTTGGAATCGGTGATGTCACCAATGCCCTTCCAAAAGCCTGTATCGAGGCTTTCCACAAAGCAGTCGATGACATGGCCAATGATGCAACCTTTAAGGGATATGGCCCCGAACAAGGTTATGAATTTTTAAGAGAAAAAATTGCCAGGTTCGATTTCCAGGCCAGAAATGCCGATATTGAAGCAGATGAAATATTTGTCAGCGATGGAGCCAAATGTGACACCGGTAATTTTCAGGAGCTCTTCTCAAATGACCTCTCTATAGCTGTCCCTGATCCGGTATACCCGGTTTATGTAGACACAAACGTAATGGCTGGACGTACCGGCTCCTTTGAAAATGGCAGATATTCGGGTTTATACTATCTGGAATGCACCGAGGATAATGACTTTATCCCCTCCCTGCCCTCCCAAAAAGTTGACCTGATTTATCTTTGTTTCCCCAACAACCCAACAGGAGCAGTCGCCACCAGATCACAACTGAAACAGTGGGTCGATTATGCACGAAAAGAAAAAGCTCTGATCCTTTTTGATGCAGCTTATGAGGCATTTATTTACGATCTGTCGCTCCCCCATAGTATCTATGAAATAGAGGGCGCTCGCGAATGCGCAGTCGAATTCCGAAGTTATTCAAAAACCGCAGGATTTACCGGAACCCGATGCGCATACACTGTCGTTCCCAAAAGCTGCATGATATACGACTCGCAAGGGAACCAGCATTCGCTGCACTCGCTGTGGAACCGCAGACATTGCACAAAATTTAACGGCGTTTCTTATCCAGTACAAAGGGCTGCTGAAGCGATCTACTCAGAAGAAGGTGCTTCCCAGGTAAGAGAAATTATCGATCAATATATGACCAATGCCAGCATGATCCGAAAAACAATGACCGAAAAGGGATATTCATGTACTGGGGGAGAAAATTCTCCCTACATCTGGATAAATGGGAAAATTGATTCCTGGATGTTTTTCGATAAACTGCTTTCTGAGGCAGGAGTTGTTTGTACACCGGGAGCCGGTTTTGGAAGATGTGGAGAAGGGTATATAAGAATCAGTGCTTTTAACAAGAAAGAAAATGTGGAAAAGGCGCTTGTCCGTATCGGCGAAGCGCTAACTGCATAAATTATAGATGATCCACAATTTTTAACACCTTATCCAGATTGGTCAACTCAAAGAGCCTGCATAAATAGGAGCTTTTATCCGGATTGGCATTGAGTATGACCAACTCCCTTTTCTCTTTCTGCATTAATGTATGATAATACACGATTGTACCTAACCCATGACTGTCCATAAATGTTGCACGACTGAGATCAACAATAATCTGCTGATGTTTTTTCTTATATATTTGATCGATGCGTCGTTGAAACTTTTTTACATCGGCATCCACTATTCTGCCAACCAGCTCTATAAGTGGAGTTTCTTCGTTGCTTTTAACTGTAACTTCAAGAGTCAAATTCTCAACATCACTCATGTACACCCCTAGGTTTTAATGATTGTATCCTGTTAAAGATGATATCTTTATATAAAAAAGAAGTCAACCATTTATATGGGTTCTTCCTGATGTATATTAGTGTTCTGCAGAAAAAAAGGTTACCTATAATGCACTTTTATACTCTAGCCATTGCTTGCCGCCAGATCCGGTGTTTTCTAAACTGTTATTTCGCTTCTGCAAAACTCAGACCTGAAAAAAACTCTACCCTGCACCCTACCCTTACTCCTTTTAAATTGCACGATTTCACCTTTTTTAAACGTACTCAATACGAGCAGATGCAAAAATACGGTCCCCCGATTCTTCCTGAAAAGAAAGTTATCTGTATATTATTTTCCATTTTGGAAATTTTTTCTCTTTTTAACCTGATAAACCATTGGATAAATAAAAATTATGATTATATATAATGTTCATCCGGTTAATCCTCAGCGTAGATTTCTTGATTCTGCAGTAAAAATCTTAAGAGATGAAGGTGGAATAGCAGTCTACCCCACTGATACCATGTATGGAATGGGGGCTTGTGTCAGCAACCCAAAAGCTATCGAAAAGATAAGCAGACTTCTGGCTAAGGATAAACAGCGCTCTTTCACTTTTATCTGCAGCAGTTTCTCGCAGGTTTCCAATTATGCGCACATCTCTAATGCTCATTTCAAGCTGTTAAAAAGATATCTGCCAGGCCCCTTCACCTTCATTCTTAATGCCACCAACCTGGTTCCTAAAAAAATCTGTCCTAAACGTAAAACTGTGGGTATACGTATTCCGGATTGCAGGATAACCCGTGAACTGGTGGAGCTTCTGGGTGAACCTTTGGCTAACACATCGATTAATGTTCCAGACAACCTGGTCGGAGATCCTGAGCAAATCCGCCCTGCGGTGCTTAATGATGTTGATGTCATGCTGGATGCCGGTGTAATCGATGAACCCACCGAATCTACCATTGTGGATCTAACCGACGATACACCGGTTGTGATAAGAGAGGGTAAGGGTATTTTTACCATTTGATAAGGATAATCAAACATGAATAGCCAGACTGAACGTTTAATCGATATTGTCCGAAAGTTAAGAAGCCCCGATGGATGTCCCTGGGACCGGGAGCAGACCCATTACAGTATTCTCAGTTGCTTTCTAGATGAACTCTATGAGTTCTTCGAAACCGTAGAACAGAACGATTACGAGCATATGAAAGAAGAATTGGGGGATCTGCTTCTTCAGATCGTTCTTCATACCCAAATGGCCAGTGAACAAAAAAAGTTCGATTTTAATGATGTCGCCAGAGATATTTCCGACAAACTCATCAGACGTCACCCACACGTTTTTGGCTCTGTTGAAGTTTCCTCTACTAACGAAGTAATCTCTAACTGGGAAAACATTAAAAAGAGTGAAAAAGGCAAAGAACACCGCAAATATATTGTAGATGACATTCCAGAGGCACTGCCAGCACTTTTCAGAGCAGAAAAAGTGCAACGAAGAGTAGCCAGAGTAGGCTTTGACTGGAATGATTCCAGTGCTGCATTTGACAAGGTTGATGAAGAGATTAAAGAATTCAGAGAAGCACTTTTAAGCGGCAAACACGAGCATGCCTTCGAGGAATTAGGTGACATCATTTTTGCCCTGGTAAATGTGGCCCGCCATCATAATATCAGTGCTGAAGATGCACTCAGAAATACCACCCGAAAATTTATCCGCCGATTTAAATATATCGAAGACAAATTCAGAGAGAGTGGGAATGATATCCATAACTCCACTCTTGAGCAGATGGATATTTATTGGGAAGAGTCAAAAAAAATTGTAGGTTAAAAAAATTGCTGCTGTGTTTCCGAAGTTTAATTCTCCCCCATACAGGCCTTAGATTTGCTTTAGTTGTAAGAGAATTGCTACTTTTACTTCAAGACCAGATCATATCCGGGAGTATCCAAAAAAATGGTGTTTATCAAAAATTTTCTTTCCGTATTCTTCTGTATAATTCTTGTTCCTGGTATTCTGTCTGCAGGAACAAAAAAAGACAGGTACATTATAAATCCCACTGTGAGTAGCTTTGACTCTTTCCCCTCTTTTCCCAACGCCAAAAGGTGGTTTGTAGGCTCTGTGGAAAATCTGGTCACAGGGCAGGACTCCGGAATAATCGGTTATACCCGTACAGGAATTAAAACCAAGGCACCTGTTATCTGCTCCCCTTCCCTGGAAAAAGTCTTCAGAAACTCACTATTTAACCTGTTTTCCGATAAAAAGGTAGTAAGTCTCGATGCCAGTGCTGCTGATTTCCTTATAAGGGTTAAAATCCTCGATTTTTATCTTATAGAAAAAAGCTCTTTTCTGACTCAGACTATAAACGCTAAAATCAAACTGGAAGTCACTCAGGTCGATCCATTTGACACCACCAGAGTCCTTAAGTTTGTAGTGGACAGTGAAAACTCTCAAACAGCTCTGGACACCAGTAATTATGCCGAAAGTATAACCAGAGATATTTTATCCTCTGCTCTTAAAGAAATCTGGAAAACATTAAACCGATAATTCATTTTTCGCGCATTCTGATTCTAAACTTAACAGACTTTCTCTTTCACTGTACATTTTGAGATTTGCACAGCCACTGATTCAGAAAGTATACTGAGGTTTCACTTATTCACCTTGTGAAACCGATACTATGCGCTTCAAATACATTCGCCTGTCCACAATGATGTTTCTTCAGTTCTTTGTATTCGGTTGCACCATGCCGATCTTTAGCCTTTACATGAAAGATTGCCTTCACTTTTCCGGTGCACAAAGCGGTATCGTTCTGGCAATGTCTGCAATTCCAGCATTTTTTGCTCCGCTAATCTCTTCTTTTATTGCAGACCGTCTTATCAGTGCAGAAAGGCTGTTAATTTGTTGTAATATTGCAGGTGCAGCCGCAATGACAGCTCTATATCATCAGAGAGAATTTTATCCTGTACTCTTTTTTTACCTGCTTTATAGCCTGATTACCGGACCTGCCATGGCCCTTACAACTGCTATCTCTTTTCATCATGCTCCTGAAGCGGTAAAAAAGTTTGGTGGGATCCGTCTGTGGGGAACTATCGGCTGGTTTATGGCAGCATGGGTTTTCAGGTATTTATGGTCTGGCAAAGAAACTTCAGAGACCTTGCGCAGTGCACTCGCGCTCTCTGCTTTCTCCTCAGTTATCATTTCCGTTTATGCGACAACCTTGCCGGTTGGTTTAAAACTGGATAAGCAGGCTAAGATAACATTATTCCCCAGAGATTCCATAAAAGTCGTGCTGCAACCGGAGATACTTATCTTTTCTCTGATAAGTATCCTGATTACTTTTGCAGACCGTTTCTACATGTTTGGTGCTGCACCTTTCTTAAAAACTCTTGGATTTTCGGACCGGCAAATCCTGCCAGTGCTTAGCTTTGGACAGATTCCTGAGATCATAGGCCTGGGGGTACTGGGGCTGATGTTAAAAAAGTTTGGCTTGAAAAAGACATTATTAATAGGAGCTTTTTTTGAAATCAGTCGCTTTTTAATTTTTTTAACTGGAGATCGGAACCTGCTTTATCTGGGCATAAGCTTTCATGGGTTCACCTATTCCTACTTTTTCATTCCACTTACCATGTTTCTGGATACCAGGTGTGATAAATATTCTCGAGCTGGAGCTCATCAATTGTTTTCCATGATCGGGGGTATTGGGTCATTTGCAGGGAACCTTCTTGCCGGCGCCATTGCAGATTTAACCTCAGCAAATACTCTCAATCAGATAGATTTTTCAAGGTTTTGGCTGGTAGCGTTTCTATTCTCGGTTGCAGCCTTCAGCGGACTCCTGTTTTTCACCGCAGAGCAGGAAATCCCTGCAATTTCAACAACAGAACTAAAATCTTAGAACATCTGCAACATAGCACTAATGATTATCCAGAATAAATGCAATTTTTTATAAACCTCATCCTTTCCAGAGAATTCTAATGCAAGACCTGACGTGTAATAATCATTGATCATGAACGTATTTTCTAAAGCCTCCTGATCACTAAAAATGGACTGGATCTTGTTTATTTAAAAATTGGAATGTAACTAATCAGGTAAACGTTATAATATCAAATATGAAAAGAATTAGAATTAATATCAAAACAGTATCTGATCAGAAGAAATCTGAATAGAAGATCTAAACGAAGAACCGGAGCCTTATAACCTGTTAATTTGGCGTTTTTTATGGAGCGACTTCATATTCACATCACTAAAAAATCATCTGATTCATATTCAAGTGATTATATTTATTGTTTTTTTAACCAGAAAAATTGGAATTATTCTGGTTGAGCAGCATTAAATGAGGTACTATGAACGAACATGTCTATGCTAAACTATTGCATCAATCAGTTTTAACACATGCCCACCGTCCCTGTCTACATATAAAGCGTGATGGAAAATATCTGAGTTGGAGTTACTCTGATTTTCATAAAGATCTGAATCGACTAAGTTCTGCTCTTAAAAAACTGGGCCTTAAAAAAGGTACCAACGCCATAGTTATCGGGGAAAATTCTCCAGAATGGATCATCGCCTACAATGCAATCATGCTTACCGGTGCCTGCACTGTTCCGGTAGATCCCGGCATTCCTCCATCGGAGATCGAGTCTATACTGTCTATCACCGAAGCAAAGGTGGTATTCTGCTCCAGAGTATTTTTAAATCTTTTCAGAACTTTGAAACAGAAATATCAGCACCTGGAAAAAATAGTACTTCTGGAAAGCAGAGCAGATGATAAAGAACCTACTTTTGAGGAATTTCTTAAAACAGGTAATGAAGAGAAAGATGCTTTTTTATCGGTTTTCAACCCTGATGATCCAATGGTTATCATTTTCACTTCAGGAACCACTGGAAAAGCAAAAGGAGTGGTTTTAACCCAGAAGAATTTTACCGCCATAAGCGTGCATGGTATTCCCCGAATGAGAGCAGGGGTCCACGATACTATGTGTGCAGTTCTTCCTCTTCATCACGTTTTCGGTTCCGCTGCCTGCATTGCTGCAGCTTTGACCTCCGGACTCGATCTGGTAATTGTGCCGTATATAAAAGGACCACTGATCCTTGAAGCACTCAGAGAAAAAGAGGTTACTATCCTCCCTGTAGTACCCAAGATGATTGCACTCTTTTACGAAAGTATCATGCATAACGTTAAAAAGAAGGGACCGATTGTAAATACGGCCTTTGCCGGTTTAAAGGCTATCTCTGCAACTGCAGGAGATACTCTTGGAAACCGGTTTCGTCGTGGTCTTTTCTCCAGTGTTCATAAAGGGTTTGGAGGTAAGCTCCGGTTGATTATATCCGGTGGTGCAGCGCTGAACAAAAAATACTGGAACGGATTTCGCCACCTGGGTTTTAACATACTGGAGGGATACGGACTTACCGAAACTTACGGTCCTATTACTGTTTGTCCCGATGAAGATCCGCGGTTTGGATCTGTGGGGCCAGCACTTCCTGAGAATGAAATCAAAATCGCCGATCCGGACGAATACGGAATCGGTGAAATATGTTTGCGGGGGAGTTGTGTTTTCAAAGGGTACTACAAAAACAAAGAATTGACATCTCAGGTTTTCGATGATCAGGGATGGTTTCACACAGGTGATCTGGGACGTCTGGATAAGGATAATTTCCTGTATATATCAGGAAGAAAAAAGGATATGATCGTTCTTGATACTGGAAAAAATGTCTATCCGGATGAGTTGGAAGATTATTACGGCACATCTCCACTTATAGAAGAGATCGGGGTGTTTGGGGTCAAGCAGAAAGGCGCAGAAATCGTTGCTGCTGCAATTGTACCCTCAAAGGAGATTCGTAAAAATCATACTGTTACACAGGCTACCGATATTATTTATGAAGAATTACTGAGGATGGGAAAAAGCCTTCCGGTCTACAGAAGAATCAACGACTTTGTCACCCTCTACACTCCTCTGCCCAGAACCACTACGCGCAAGCTTAAAAAAGTGGAACTGAAAAAAATTTACAACTCTATCAGACGAAAATCTGCAAACCGTGAGCTCCCAGAGGATCAGCTCTCTGTGATGGAGATGGCCCTGATGGAAACGGCTGAGTATACCGGAGTAATCAGCAGTATCATTCTTATTTCACCCAAAACTGACCCCCGTATCATTAATCCCAGAACTCATCTGGAAATCGACCTGGGATTGGATTCACTCAAAAAAATTGAACTCCTTACCCAGATCGAACGTCACTTTTCCATCAGGATTTCTGAGGATGTTTTTGACAAGATGGAATCGGTAGGCGATCTGGTCACCCTGGTTAGAGAGCATATAACAAGTCATAATCCAACTGTTGAGAGAGTTATAGGACTTAAGGAAAGGATTCTTTCCGATGATCTCCACCTGTTAAAATTTCCAGTTGAGAACAATTTTACAGGACCGCTTATCTCCAGACTCTATGGTACGGTTTTCAACATTAAAAAAAGTGGAACAGAGCATTTAAGAGATGACTCAAAGTCCATGATTTTTGCAGCTAACCATGCGCATGCCAATGATGTCATCTGGATCCTCAATTCACTGCCATCTTCGCTGAAAAACAACACCTACTTCATTAGTGATAAAGAATCCAGTGCTTATCCTGCTATCTCCTATGTTTTGCATCGCAGCAATATGATTAAACCGGAGAAATCCGATGATCCCATCGAGCTGCTTAAAATTTACCTGTCAGTTATCCGCAACAAGAGGCATCTGATAGTTTTTCCTGAAGGCTCCATGAACAGAAACGGAAACGTTGGCCGGTTTAAATCCGGAATCGGTTTATTGGCGCGTGAAACAGGCGCATCCATTGTACCTGTGAAGATTGTCAGCCCAGCACACCTTAGTTCAGATAAAGTCAGCAAGGGCTCAAAAGGAGTGATTTTCGGAAAACCGCTGACCTGGTCCGGGCTTGTCAAATCAGGAGTGCTTAAGCACAACTCCATTCCAGATGATATGGCTGAACATGTCCGTTCACTTATTTTACAGATGTAATACCAGCAGATCTCTCGCCCGAGCAAAATTAAAGATCCTGAACATAATGTATTTTACACAAAATCCAGGATATTAACCCTGCTCTGGCGAGTAGAAAATAAATGAGCGATTTTAATTTCATCTTTTTAAAGACACTGTCAGTGGTTGCCATTGGCTTTCTGCTCAAGAAAGCAGGTGTGCTCACAATCGAGCATGGAAAAGCTCTGTCACGAATAATATTTAATATCACTCTTCCTGCATTGATTCTTCAGACAGTAAGCAACATCGAACTCGATTTTTCTCTTTTTCTGGCTCCCCTGATCTGCCTTTTTCACTCCCTTGGAGTTTCGGTTTTATCAGGTTTTCTATTTAAAAACGAGATTGACAAGGATAAAGGAATCTCACGGATGTGCTCGGTGGGATTCAATGTGGGTCTCTTTGCTTATCCCATAATTTATGGACTGTTCGGTGCTTCTGGGCTGTCTGCCATCGCTATGTTCGATTTTGGAAATGCATTTGTGGTGTTTGGCCTGAGTTATTTCATGGGGTTTATCTATTCAGGAAATAGAGCCGGGCGAAAACTGACCTTTAAAGAGATATTCATCCTTTTTGGCACTTCCATTCCTTTCATGAGCTATCTGATTGCAATTGTCCTGAATCTTACTGGAGTCCGTTTATCAGGTTTTCCTTCTGATGTACTGGAAGTCCTGGCCCAGGCTAACACTGGAATGGCGCTGGTTGTCCTTGGTTTGACATTTGATTTTCATTTCGAGTCATCCCCCTGGAAACTCATCACCAGAGTCCTGGTATTAAGATACGCGGCAGGCTTAGCAGTAGGTTTGCTTCTTTACCTGTTGCTTCCATTTTCACATTTATACCGGATGGTGCTTTTTTTAAGCCTGATATTACCTGCAGGGATTGCGGTTATCCCCTATTCAGTTGAATTTGAATATGACACCAGAATCGCAGGCACCATTGCCAATCTTACCATGATTATTAGTTTTGCATTAATGTGGATTTTTATTATTCTGGTAAGACCAGTGTAACAAATAAAGCCACTGCCATCCCATACGAAAAAACTGATACCAAATATTTTCTGAAACCCTGTGGGATGGTAGATAAATAAAACATAAAAACGTGTCCATTAACCTGTTTTTTAATACCTCCTCGTTCCGGCACATTCATTGCAGAATACTCATTACGTAATGACATCCGGGATTAGTACTCCCGAAAATTTGCACAAGGGATCGGTTAACAATTATCAGAAATCACTATCATCCCATAAGATCCGAAACAAATTTTGACAAAAAGAGCATAGATGAGATTTAGAAATTCAGAAGTCTGTCTATAGGCAAGCAGCTTGCTATTTAGTGATTTTTCAGTTTTCAAATAAATGCTATTACCTTTGAATCTGACTGCATTATGCAAATACAAATGCAGAGGAACGTTTACCTTATTAAAGGAGATTTGTATGCGCAAACTGTTTACTGCCTGTATTGCACTTATTATGGTCTCATTTTCTCTGGAAATCTCTGCCACTCCCTCCACCCAGATATGGATACCATCTACAGATGTCCAGTCTTACAAACAACTGAATATAGGATGGGACGCATATATCGGAACAGCTAGTGGTGAAACAGAGGGTATCATGAGTAATGGTGGTATAACTGTAGGTGTGCTGCCTTTTTCAAAAGTCGCCATGGAGGTAGGTATTGATTATAGGGATGGGAGCGGAAATCATAAAGATCCACTCTATTTTAATGCAAAAATCGGATTGCCTGAAGACGCATTTTTTAAATATATGCCTGCAGTTGCGATTGGCGGATATGATTTCGGAACCAGAAAGGATTTTACCACCTATAACATCATTTACGGTTTAGTCTCCAGAAGCATCTGGAAACTGGGCAGATTTAGCGTGGGAGGATTCAAAGGTGGTGTAGGTAATGATAATGCTGAGCTTCTGTTTGGTAAATCCGATGCAGGTGTGATGCTTTCATGGGACAGGGTGATGAGCGAGGTATCAGATAAGTTATGGCTATGTATCGACTTCCAGAGTGGGAAAAGCAGCTACGGTGCCCTCAACATAGGAGCTTCCTGGAAATTCGCTCCAAATGTAGGAATGATACTGGGATACGATGTTTATAATGACCGTAAGGAGTTCAAACCAACAGTGACTTATCAGATAGATATCAACGTGTTCTGAATCCAAAATCAATTAGTTTCAATTTAACTATGCCACCGTTAAACACGGTGGTTTTTTTATCAGATGCGAGTTGCTACATTAATCCTTGAATTTGCTATTCTAAATTTTTCCTCTTTAATTTCTCTTTCCATCAATGTACAATCTTTATTTCCTGATGTTTTGATTCATATTAAAGATGGAAAGAGATAATCTGAAAAATGATCACTCAAACATGTATCGACAGAGTAAATACGGAACAATTCAAAAAAATCGATTCATTTATTGAGTTTCTAAGAAATAATTCCAATTCCTTGAGAAAGATGGATACACTCGCGGTTTTACACCAGGCGTATCGGATTTGCGGAGCACTTCCCAAAGAGGTTCAGTACTATATCGCCGATAAACTTGATGTAAGCATATCGGAGATTGAACAGATAATAAGCTTTTATGAATATTTCTCTAAAGCAACTCGCTCAGAGAACATAGTTTATCAGGAGACCCGGTCTTTTTAGGCCATGGGGATCCTTTTTTTTCCCATCCACTAAACACTCATATCTCATTTTTTTTACCAAAAAGCTGATTATATTCTTATTTGTTTTCCTGATTTTTTATCACTGAAAACCTGAAGGTAAGCAATCTTCCTGGGCACCAGCCCATTCTCAGATAAGAAATACTCTATCTATTATTTTCCACCAGGCAGTAACTGGTTGTGTGGCAGTGCGGACTAGTCCTATAATTTGTCCCCCGCCTTTTTTATGTAGTTTATTCTAAATGAAAAGACTTCTCCACGAAGATTCGTTGAAGTGACTGTCAACGAGAGCTTATCGGAAAAAACCAACAGATTTGCCTTATCGGGCTTTAATTAAGTCCCTATCTAATGGACAATTTGGGTTAAATTCTAAATGATAACGGGCCAGATCACCTGTGGCTTTTTGTAAATGATTAAAACACCTCTTGCCGTCCATTATTGATAACCATTGTCAGATTCACCATCAGATATCTGCACCATACCGGTCGCACCGCATAAAAAAAGGACTCCCTTCTAAAAAGGAGTCCTTAAAAATAGAACCAAACTAATAAGTTATCGCTCTTAACTACCGCAAAATCGAGACCATCTTAGTTACTGAACCATTTGCTGAAGTCAACCGTAGCACTGCGAACAGGGAGCCGACATTTCTACCCTCAATAGTCTTCCCGCTCCAGTTGAATGAATGGTTACCTGCAGAAACCTGCTGATCCATGATTGTTCCGATTTTTGCCCCATTAATACCAAACAATTCAATCTTGACCGGTCCGGCAACGTCAACTGAATAGTACATCGGCACACCTGCAGACAACCGTGTACTGATAAATGAAAGGGGAACCACTGCGTTAAGCTCTTTGGCATTTGCAACTGAAACCGGTTTTTTGGATACCTGGATTTTTATTCCTGATGGACCGATCTCGATTGGAGTAGCCAGAGTCACCCTGATGTTCTTTTCTGGATCAGACCCTTCAACTTTGATAGTCGGGCTAGCAGCTCCTTTTATTCCAACATAAGGTGCATCGATACCGGTGTTGTTCTTTAATATCAATTCTTTGATTGTAACGGGTTTATCAAATTTTACCGTAATATCTTGTGTCACCCCTGTTGCCTCATCTTCGTTTTCATCATAGTCGAGAGTACCTAGTGCTTTGGGGTTCAGCAGTAATGCTTTGGTGATCTTACCTTTCATCTCTGTTGGAATTCGAGGTCGGATCCAGAGGCGTTTGTTGGCATTATCGATCATATAACCGCAAAACTGGAAATAGGAGTGCCAGACCAGTGGTGCAGTCATGTAACTGTCTTTATGAGTGTTGCCATCACCTTCCTGTAGAGATTGCCAGAAAACCATGTTGGGAACCTGTTTATAGTAATAATCATAGTCCAGTTTGTGAATATGTAACGCGTCATCTGGTCTGTTGAGTGCAATTTCAGAACCACCGTAGTGATCCACATTATAAAAAATCCATTCTCCAACTGCACGCACATTACCGCTTTTCTGTGTATTTCTTAATCTACCCACGGCTGTTGTTATAAAATCCGCATCCATTATCGGATCAAGGCAGAAATAGTTTGCCCATGAGTATCCTGCGACGTGCGACTCGGGAAAACGACCGCTTCCCGAAGTGGAGGCTCTGACAGCGAAATCACCTGAGTTACCATACTTTTGCTTGAAAGCCTTTTTTGCGGCTTCTGCATGTTCGGTAAATGTGGTTGCATCGGAAGTTTTCCCTAAAAATTTGGCTATTTCAGCAAATGCATAGAAAGTGGTGATTGTCAGACCGCCATTGTACTCAGGTGTCAAACTGCAGTTTCTGCCACCCTCGCCCTGACACCGATCATAAGTGCTGTGACTCTGGAGAGGAATTTTATCTGAACCACATTGTGAAAGAATGCGTTCCGCAGCTTTTTTCAGTGCCGGATAATTTTTCTCTAAAGAGTCTTTATCACCTGTGGCAAGCATGAGTTCGTAACCCTTGAAAATGAACATGCAGTTGAGATCTGCCCAGGAATCGGTATTCGGAAACCACCAGTAGTCAGCATGAGTCTTATCATCCCAGGCTTTAAGGTTCCGGTTATTATTTGTATTGCCGGCACTGAAATTCATCTTACCTTCATTGAAATCGTGATGAATCTGGCCGTTTGATTTTTGCTGTCTTGCCCAATACTGGAGTTCATGCCACTGTACGCTGGGCCAGTTAAACGTATAAAAAACCGCTGCATGCTGTCCCTGATCTATTGTACCGATAATACCATAGTTTCCTTCCCAGAACGCTGTGCGTCCATCCTTTGCACACACCGAATTGTGAATGAGTGGATAGGTATTGTTAAGCAGACGGTCTTTATACCAGTCAGGAAAGTTTGATGCCATTAATCGGGAAACAAATGAGGTTATACCATCTCTGACTGCATCGAATTTTGATAATCCGAATGTGGCAGCTTCCTTTGAATTGGTATAAAAATTGTGGTAATAGTAGCCTTCTGAACCATATTCGCGATACCAGGCCAGAACAAATTTGAAATGTACCTTTCCCCCTGCCGGGATATTACATTTAGCTGCAACAAGATTACCATCAGCATTGGCAAGTTTGCCGTCGCTGGAGAAAGAGCCTATGGCACCTGCAGTAAAAGTCGGTGATGATCCATCACAATCAACTGCCAGATACGCATTGTCGGGTGAACCGGCAAAACTGATTGCCTTATTTCCGGATTCAACCTTGCCACTGTTTGCTCCTCCAAGCAGCCCACCATTAGTGAATTCCATGGCAACTGCAGCTTCTTTCGCTTCGCTTCCGCTGTTTTCTGCAGTAATATCGAAAAACGCTAATGGCGAAGTAGCGAGCTGGTAATTCTCCTTCCCTTCTCCAGGAAGATAGGGACCAAAAGCATTCAAGGTAAATTTAATACCCTCAATTGTACCGAAATCTGCAATTTGCAATGGACATTTTGCATCTTCAGAAGCGGCTTTCAACTGTGTTTTGGCAGTTCCGTTTACGAAGAACGAAAATCCACTTGATGCGATCTGTTTTTCTTCAGAATTTCCGCTGGTACTTTTGGCGTGGTCAGCAGCCGCTGGTGGCAACTTGCCACTTACCCTGAATTTCTGGCCATCAAATTTAACATAACCGGTACCCATTCCACCTAAAGGAGTGCCACCGGTACCACTGAGCGCCCAGATACTTTGACAGAAAAATGCAGCAATAACACAAAAAGTCTGGATTACTTTGCAATTCATTGTTCCTCCTGATAATTTAAGAACACCTGCGAAAAAAAATTCGCACCCCAGAACATTATAATATTTAAGTAATATAGCCGCATTATTATGTAAAAACATCATTAATTTATTAAATGAAATTACACTGTTGATATAAAATTTTAACAGAGTATCCTCATTTTATACACAAATTGATCTTCTGCAGGCAGGCGGTTTGATCTTTAAATACTGAACCTGAAAACCACATCCGCACATGTGTTCCATGCCAATAGTATATAAACTTACCATTGGCAAAGCAGGAACTTTTCAGAACAAATTGGCAAGATTATCGGTTGGAGATATCAATGTAGCTGCGTCGCGGTTCGACGCATTTGTAAGCAGGTCGGATTACCTTGCCGTTATTCACCAGCTCTTCAATGCGATGAGCACACCAGCCGGCAATTCTGGCAATCGCAAAAAGTGGAGTAAATAATTCTTCTGGAATTCCAAGCATCTCATACACAAACCCGGAATAAAAATCTACATTGGCACTTACACCTTTATACATTTTTCTCTCACTGGCAATTACCTCTGGTGCCAACCGCTCGATCCGTGAAAGCAACTCAAACTCATCTTTTTTGCCCTTTGATTCGGCTAGCTTTTCCACATGTTCTTTGAATATGATGGCTCTGGGGTCGCTGACCGAATAAACAGCGTGCCCTATTCCGTAAATAAGACCTGCCTTGTCGAATGCCTGTCTGTTCAATAACTTTGACAGGTATTGAGCAATCTTTGTATCGCTTGTCCAATCTGTGATATTCTTTTTCATATCGCGGAGCATCTGAACCACTTTTATATTAGCACCACCATGTCGAGGGCCTTTAAGCGAACCAAGAGCTGCTGCAATAGCAGAATAAGTATCGGTGCCCGAAGATGTGACTACATGCGTTGTAAATGAAGAATTATTTCCCCCTCCATGCTCTGCGTGTAAAACCAGAGCCATATCCAGCAATTCCGCTTCAAGACGGGTGAATTTATTATCCGGTCGAAGCATATGAAGAATATTCTCGGCTGTACTTAGGGCAGGATCGGGAGAATGTATAATCAGGCTTTTATTGCCATGATAATGAGCATACGCCTGGTATCCGTAAACAGCCAGAAGCGGAAATCTTGCAATCAGTTGCAGGCTCTGCCGGAGAACATTTGGAATCGATGTATCATCAGGACAATCGTCATAGCAGTAAAGAAGCAAAACGCTGCGTGCAAGTACATTCATCATATCCTTGCTTGGTGCATTCAGAATAGTGTCCCGGATAAAATTATCAGGTAGCTTTCGGTATCCTGCCAGAATCTCTTCGAATTCCCGAAGCTGTTCTTTTTTTGGCAAATTTCCCAATAAAAGCAGATAACAGGTCTCTTCAAACCCAAAACGCCCATCTTTCTTGAATCCATCAATAAGGTCAGAAATATCTATACCCCTATAAAGCAACTTGCCCGGAACCGGTATCATCTCACCTTCATCGATAATATAGGAGTGCACCTCACCTATTCGGGTCAGTCCTGCCATTACTCCTCTGCCGCTAATGTCCCGAAGTCCTCTTTTTACTTCATACTTAGTGTATAACTCCGGGTTAACCTGATTGCATTCCCTTAAGATAGTGCCCCATTTTTTAATGATATCATTCTCCATAACGTATTGATTTGGTTCCGGTTTCATCTGATGTTGTTTTGTTTTTTCCTTTTACTGAATATTCTGCATCTCTTCTAAAAATGAACAATGTTCAATAATCATGCAATCGTATAATTTTAACCTCTGATTTTTCTTTTCTTTATTTTGCTTGCCTAGGGGAGGTGGTTTGAGGGAACGAATAGACCAACCTCTTTTTTTAAGCAATTATGCCAAAAAATCCCCCCAAACCAATCTATAAAGTTTCATCCTAAAGTAATAGCATAGTAAAATGTGAAAAGTAGGGAATCTGGGTCAGTCATAATTAGCAATAACAACGTAAGACCAGGACAATCTGGCTCAGGATTTTTTTGCTCCAGCGATTCCGTTTAATTGTTTCACAATGATTCGATTTTGGGTTCCCGTCCCCATTGGATCTGATCATTGCAATTCATCTGAAGTGGATGCTACCTACTCATCCATATACTCTATTTCTCCCTCTTTTTTCAACTGTCACCACTCCTTGGCTATCCTGGATATTTAAATTTCATAAAGGTTCGCATAATTACTCAGCCAGCTGATCACGAAATAGAGCTTTAATGATTCATTTTACCAGATATAAGGAATTAACCTATATTTGACATTTTTACAATATTCAGAGTATCCTGTTAACTCTCTCTTTAAAGTGGTATCCTCATAATAAGTCCTGATAAAAATCAATAGAGCCATAATTAACACAGGAATAAATGCAAGAACCGATCCTAATGCCAGAGGCAAAGAAATTGAACCCAAAAGCATCCCAATGTAACCGGGGTGACGCACGATTTTATAGGGACCAGTATTAATCACTCTATGATTTTTATTTTTCTGTATTCTTACCATACCTTCAAAGAAAGGATTGTGAAGCATTGGCCATATAGAAAATATTGCCGAAAATAGATAAAGGATGATACCTATATACAAATAGAAAAAAGGCTGCTCTTCAGTGACATTAAATCTTTTATCAATCCCAGCAACGAGTGGAGTAATTACAATCGCAAATAAGAAGTAGGCAAGAATAATAATCTTGTCCAATTGTTTGTTTCCCTCTTGCATTTTACCTCTATCATTCAAAAGCTTTGGCGATTTTTTCAGGAGTATCATCCCTATAATCAGCCCGCCAATAGCGTATATGCCCATATAGATCCATGCTCTCAAATGGGTAATTCCACCTGCAGAGATAAAAAACACGAGCCCTGTAACAATTATCCAATTAATTGGTGCTAGAAAGGTCTTTATCCCATGTTTTGTCAGTTTCTCATCCATAATTATCTCCCAGTCTGAAGGTATAATTACATTATTCTTCGAAATGAACCCAATCCTTGTCAGAGCGCTCTCCGGAAATCCCATATGCTGATAAATAGCAGTTTGACATTGTAAGAAAATATGGTTTTTCAGAGAAACTTTTTACAAGTTTAACAGAATATTCGACAGATTCGCTTCCTGAACTCAGGAATACACATTTTCCAGATTCTATGCCGGTGATCTCAAGTATTTTTTTTGCAGTTGAATTGACAACAGGGTTTTGATAACAATAACCTGAGTGAATCATTTTACTGCATTGTTCAGATAATAATTTAGTAATACGTGGATTAGAATGGCCAATAGAAGTACACCAGATGCCGGATTCGAGATCTAAATACCTTACCATCAGAATCAATCAGAATGCAATTTTCTGCTTTTATAATATTGGGGAATTTCAATTCATGTCCAAAGCTGTTCAATACATATTTCATATTATCCTCCGCGCAATTCTTGCTATACTTTCGGGCCAAATCATCTAATTTTAATCAAGTATTTCAGGCATGCCATCATTTCCTGATTTCATTGCGATTTTCGTCGAATAATCCAAATAAAATACTTTCTCCGCTTTTTGCTACTTTAATCCCTCCATACCTGGCTCTGGAATACATGCCCGCATCACCTTCCTGAAAAAAGAATGATTCTGAACCGATACTGACATCTCTATTGTGACAGAAATACCGGATCATCATTTCGTCTTCATTTACAGGTTCTTTATTCTTTTGGAAACGAATGCTCCTGGCCACATTGAAACTATCAGTCTTAAAGACAATATACCCACGAGAAGGTATCTTGTCCCTTTTTTCTACTCTTGTTATTCTATAGTTAAGAGTCATGTAATCACCTTGCATAATTGACCTGGGATCTGCAGGTGCCAATTCAAAAAGAACTGTTTTGCCTTTTTTGAGTAACATCTCTCTGCTTACTACAGAAAAGCCAACAGAAACGAACACTACGATTACAGAAATACCTATTATTAATCTTTTAAATTTCATGTAATTGCCATTTCTTCTTTATTTCTGCCAATGCAAGGTGAATTCCTAAAAACATGGCACCTGTTGACATTAAAATGATCGATTTGATCAGAAGAGTTTGCTGCAAAGAATAATAAAATGAGATAACATAAATTGCCAGAAACAAGATCCCCAGGGTGAATAGTGTACGATTACTTCTTTCGAATCCAAGCACAATCACCGTCAAAGAGGCAATAATTCCAGGGGCTTGAGCAGTTGGAGACAATATAATTGCAATCACGCCAACTGTCAGCCAAAAAGCGTGCCTGCCAATCCTCAGGTTCTGACAAAGGGATTTGTATAACAGAAAGGTTAATGACAAAAATGAAATCAGGGAGGCAATATACCAATGGGAAATGTTTACTTCAAAAAACCGGTTATTTATAGAAAGAACCAATATCAGCAATAACCCTAAAACCAGGCCATAAGCAGTAGGAATATAAAAATACGGATGTTTTTTAAGCCGAATCTGAAGTGGTATTTCATTAGTCCAAATAAGCACAGATGCAACACTCAAGGCACCGATCAGAAAATGGGTAACCTCAAAAAGTGGACTGTTCCAGACAATTCCAAGTAAACAGGCAGGAAACAGGATTACAGATATGAACTTTTGAGTGTAACTTTGAGCTAAAAGATAAATTGTCATTTGCACGATTATTCCAACATAGCACACCGGTTTTAATCCATCCATCTTAGACCCGATTCCTGTTCCAAGCAGTATCTGTCCAAGAACAGAGAATGAAAGGCTGGTAGAATCAAGGAGATGATTTTTCTTATTGGTATAAGACAGGATTATCCCGGTTAGAATGAAAATGCTTCCAAAAGTAATCATGGATTCTTTAGACTGCAGAGCCTGAGCTAATATAAGAGAACCTAAAAACAGCAAAGACCCAAACCACGCTCCCAGAATTGTAATGACCTTAATAAACCATGGTGCGTTGACCTCTGATCCAGCTTGTGCTAGCTTCGACTGAAGAAATCCTGAATACGCTCTATAATCATCTTCGTTAAGGTCAGACTCATCAAGAACGTTTTTTATTGATTTTGCTATTTTCATGTCTACGCTTTCCAGGCATTGTTGATTTTTATTAATAACACTGCTGAGGTTATTGTTAATCCTACAATTATAAAACCGCCGATAAAGAATATCGCGGCAGAGTTAAAATCACAGACCTTTAAGATACCTGTAAATACCATGGCTATTATGCACACAAAAGAGACTGCAATGGAAGACAGATCATATAGTTTTCGTGAATAGAAAAATATGATTCCAGCATAACTTATGAAAGCCAGCATAAGGCAAAGGATATGTCCAGGATCATTAAAATCAGTAACAATCCCGGTAATACCTGCGATAGTCATTGAGCAAACAACAGCGATACCCAATATCCTTGGTAACCATCTGGATTCAAACCAGGGATTATTTCTGGTACCAAAATATTCATAAATAAACAGTGCAATTGCATCTACAGCGAACAGAAATATAAAAACGTACGGGTCAATCCAATGCCGCATTATTTGTCCGCCAAATAATACTGTCGATATGTTTATAAGGACTATCCATAAAAACCAGAGTGGCTTGAAGTCTGCAACAAAAACAATTCCTGTGATAAGAATTGCCCAATTCAGAAAAAGATCGTATGCATTTGCTCCTGTCTGATATATCTGGCCAAAAACTGCAAGAAGACATCCCGTAAACAAGGCAACTGCCAGCATAGAGAGCTTCACATGAAACTTCTGCATATCAGATAGCAATGCGAATATTGCTGGAATAAGTATCAGGCTTCCGACAATTGATAGCTTCGCAAATTTATGAAGTTCTCGCCAGTTATAAGCGAAAAAGAATATCACACCAGAAACCAGGAATAACAGACCAAGCGATAATGCAAATTTGGATGAGAAGGAGATCCAGGATTTCATATCGGGCTTAAAACCTGCCCTTGAATAAAAACCAGAAAGCACCTCTGCTGACATTGTTTCCATCTGGGCCAGAAGATAGATGATTTTTCTGGAAAATTTCTCATTTTCGATTCTGTCAGACATTCTTTTCAATGCTCTTTTCTCTTATTGTAAATGAAATTCAATGCCGGTTACTTACTGTTTTCATCCATTAGGAAACATCT
>JAAYPC010000010.1 GCA_012519985.1 Fibrobacter sp. | reverse complement strand
TTAAAAATCAACAAACGCCGAAACAATGGTAGAAGGAGTAATAAATTGTGCATGGAACTGTAGTGCGAAATCAATACCAACCGTTGCCTTCTCGACCTTTTTGACGAAACCAAGTCCTGCACAGAAAGTATTCCAGTTGGTCTTTACATAATTCTCATCTTCGTTGCCACCCAGTTTTTTGAAAAACTGTTTTAAATCATGGTCACTGAATGCATAACCCAGCCGTAAAGACAGTATTTTTTTGTAGATATCAATATCCACTGCCGGTTCAAAAGTCAAACGGTCATCTTTCTTTTTATTTACATCCAGCGCCAGCCGTACAGAGGAAAGCTGATCTCCTACAAAAGATAAACCGGCTTCAAAAGTAAAAGGTAAATTATAGCTGTTGTCATCAAAACTCTTAAACAGGAATCCGGCGTTTCTTATAGCCGCTCCTAAAGTTAAACGGTTCCTGAAAGTGCGATAAAGAATCCCTGCATCCATAGCAACCGCTTTTGCACTGTAGATGACATCGCCGTCATTTAACCGGTTATAAAGACCCTTGAGACTGGTTCCCACAAACAGATCTTTTCTTATACTGTATCCCCAGCTCATAGCACCGGTTAAATATTGAGCACCACCGGTTTTATTGGTAAAAACCGGTTCCCCCTCAAATTCATCAATCACCTCAACTTCAGCATTCACTCCGCAGATAAGGGCAGAAAAAACTCCCCATTTATCAAAAGAACGGCTGAAAACCACAGGTGAACCCCATACCCCATCCACTATCGTTCTATAACCGATAAAGGCCTGGTTATTTTTTACCGACACGGTCGCAGCGGGGTTTGAAAGCACTGCAGATGCGCCCTCTGCTACCGCCACCGCAGCTCCGGCCATCGCTGCTGATCGGGCATCGTAATCGATATTAAGATTGGGGAAAATCGTAGATTCCGCATTCACAAGCTGCTGAAGAGAAACGAAAAATGTAATTACTATTCCCAAAAAAGAATTAACAGTGCGAAGTTTCATATTACGAACTCTTTAACATTTCCCTTTTTAAGCGTTGATAGTGAATTGAAAAATAATTCCTGTCATCTACCTTCAACTCAATACTTTGTGCAAGTTGCTCATTTATACCCTCAAAAAGCAGTCTCCAACCCCTGTTTCCGGTGTTTCGAACCGTTAGACGGGTCAGTTGAGAACTTTTGTTGTGCACCCTGGCAGTAATTTCCAGCGAATCCTGCTTCCATATCAGACTGGAATTTCTCTTTTCCCGAAGTATGGTGTCAGGAGGTACCTTCCCCATTCTATTAAATTTCTGCGGCAGTCTTCCGGTTAATATGCAGATAAAATCTCTGAAAGTAAGGTCATCTGCCGAAATGAAAACAAGCGAGTCCGCAATAGCATCCAGAAAAAAACGATTCGAATTTTTTCCGTCGTTTATTTCCCCCTGTACACTATCTGCATCGATAGAGGCCACCAGAGCACCAAATGGCGAGTAGGCCGATGCCTTAAAAAGGTCATTTTTGTAGTCGATATCAATAGATCCATTGTATCGACGTCCATCAACAGAAACGGATATCTGACCGAAGCCACGAATCCTTTCATTCATTTTTTCTTTAAAACAGTAAAATGAGTCGGCAATTGAGTAATCCAGTTTAATCGCAGGAGCTTTGGTACAGCAAACCATGACCGATAGAAAAGCAGAGAGAGAAAAAAGTATAGTTCGAAAGATCATTGCTTCTCATTCTTTTTTAATAACTCTTCAATCCTGGAAATCTTTTCTTTTATTTCCTCCGGATACTCAAATTTCAGCTCCATACTCCTGTGATATGCTTCAAGAGCTTCTTTTAACCAGCCCTTTTTCTCCAATATGTCACCAAGATGACAAAGAACGGTAGGATCATCTTTGATGTTTTCCACAGCTTTATTAATATAATGGAATGCGCTGTCAATCTGGCCCAACTGGTAGAATACCCAGGCATAAGAGTCCAGAAAGGCTCCATTGTCAGGTTCCTGCCTTAGAGCAGTTTCTATAAGTATTTTGGAGCTGTCCAGATTGATTCCTCGCTCTGCCCACATATAACCAAGGTAATTACATGCTGCAGGATCATCTGGCTGCAGCTTGAGAACCTTTCTAAAAGCAGATTCTGCCGAATCGATCTGCTTTGTCCGCTCGAATGCACTTCCAAGTTCAAACCAGCTATAAACATTGCTGCTATCATGGGATATTGAATTGCGGTAACTCTGGATAGCTCTCTTATACTCCTTCTTTAAACTCATTACCATTCCGTGCAATTGCCAGGGCAGAGGATTATCGGAATAAGCCTTGGTAAAGCGCTCTGCAACCACTTCTGCAGCATCATAATCTTTTTCCCGGATTGGAATAAGACAGAGCTCTTTCCAGGCATCGTAAAAATTGGGTTTTAATGATAAAACTTTCCCCATTTCGATCTCAGCGAGATCGGTTTTCTTTGCAGCAGAGAAAACAAGCCCCAGATAATAGTGCAGTTCATAATCATTCAGATCATATTCCAACATGTTTTTCAGCAGACTCTCTGCTTCTTCATACTGTTTGTTATAATAATAGAGAAGAGAAAGAGTCTTCCCGTAGATCTGGCCGTATGCACCATTTTTATAGAGTTTTTCATAACATACTATTGCCTTGGGAAAGTCATTTCGGCTCATATAGACCTGTGCTATACTGCGCAAAGCATCCTCATGAAGAGAGTCTTTGGATAAAGCAGATTCCAGCAACTGAAGTCCTGAAGCGGTATCATTATTAAAGATTTTTGAGTTACCCATCATCACAAGCAGTTGAGCAGTCTCCCCAACAGATTCTTTGATAGCAGACAAAATGCTGTCCGCTTCCTCAAAGCGTTTTTCACTGATAAGCAGTTTTCCTATTTTGAAACCGAGTTGAACCGCATCTTTTTGCTTTTCATAAAACTTAAGGTAGCAATCGATTGATCTGCTCAAATTACCCAGAGACTCATATATAAGCCCCAAAGTATAAAGTTCCTCTACTGCTTTCTCTTCAATACTTTCCAGTATCTCTGCAGCCTTCTCCATCTTACCCATTTTCAGATAGATGGTGGAAACAATTCTTTTGGTTTTTTTGTCTAACTGACTGTTATTTTTTTCACCCTTAGCCAGAAGAAGAGCCTGAGTGTATTTCTCGTTCTCGATATATTTGCGAATCAGTTCATCACGGAGAAATTTCGAAGTGGGATCCAGCTCATAGGCCATTTCGTAGAAGCGGATCGCCGACTGCTCCAGTCCTCTGCGTTCAGAATCACGGGCTTCGATAAAATATTCATGAGCTCTTGCTGCAGAATTCTGCTCCGGAGGAGCTTCCAGGGTGGGACGGATCACAGGAAATGAGTGAGTAACACAACCTGTTATCGCCAATGAAATCAGAAGGGTAAAAATACAGAGAATTTTTAGGCAGTGCACATATAACCTTTCAGGTCCGGAATCAATTCTGAGTACGATCAGGTTTGCTCTTTATTAAAATAAAGCAATTACATAAAGTAATCATATAAAGTGATTACCTACTTTTTGCGGATCACAGACACGACCAGATCTATCTTTGAATTCAGATGAACCTTTGAACCTGGAGCTGCCGATTGTGAGATAATCGTACCAGGAAGAAGGGCCGGATTGTTTTTATAATCAACCTTTCCTATAACCAGACCACTCTCCTCAATTTTCTTTTTTGCAGAGCCGATACTCTCTCCCACCAGATTTGGAACTTCTGCATGGGTTGGTCTTGGTCCTTTGGAAACATAGAGGTCTACTTCCATCTCTCGGGAAATAGTTGTCCCACTGGCCGGAAATGCATCAACCACTACATCCACAGCTTTTTCCGATGAGAATACCTTTTTTACATTCCCCAGAGTGAACCCATGTTTCTTAAGCTCAATCCTGGCCTGGCGTTCCGAAAGATTTCGTACATCCGGGATAACAGCAATTTCTTTTCCCTTACTAAGCACCAGTGCGATTTTTCGTCCTTTTTTGACCTTTTCACCTTTTTCAGGGAATTGACTAATCACATGTTGTTCGGCAACCTGGTTATCATACTCTCTGCTTCGAATCTCAGTTAAAAGCCCTGCCTTGAAAAACTTTTCTCTGGCAGCTTCATATTCCATACCTGCGACATCAGGCACTTCGACTATGTCCCTGTTCACACCAACAATCCTGGGCATAATCACTCTATCGACAATCACAATTCCACTGATAATTGCGACGATACATACAATAATTGTTCCTGGAAGAATATATCTCCAGAAAGATCTGAAGGGGATATTAATCAGAATACCTTTTTTCATTCAGCCAATCCTTCATCTTTCTATTCTCACATTTTTTTTCTAAACGATAATTGGTTTTCTGTTTATTGGAGAAATTTTCTCATCTCCCAATGGACGCGGTAGTAATTTTTTCCAAAAAAAAACAAAAACTAATCAACTCTGTTTTGAGCATCCCTGAACTTAAAAATAAAAATGTAAAAATAATATGGAAGTTGCAGGAATGCTAAACGAGTCCAATTTTCTGCAATTATTTTTGAAGATTAACATGAAGTGGCAGATCATCAATAGAAAGCAAGCCCAATGGTGGTGGAGGTTCAGGCTTGGTTGCCAGATAAAAAATAAGTGCTCCTAAACCGACTGCTCCTACACCTGCTGAAGATAACAGAATGATTTTTTTAGTGTTATCTTTAACGATATACTTCTCGACCTTTGAAGGATCGGTAGTCCACTTAAAGCTGAAAGACACAATACTGAATTCGTCGTTCACATGGATCTCAGGTATAGCTTCCATATTAAATATTACTTTTATCCTGTCCCGCCACTCCGGTTTCAATCCACGAACATCTTTATTTATATCGATCTTCCCCTCTTCAATAGTAAAACCCTTAATTGGTGATTCAGATACTGAAGGAACCGGGGAAGTTCCGGTCTTGGTATCATGGAATTCAAAAACCACATTATTTTCGCGGGGCTTAATCTCCCAGAAATAGCTGGAGGGCTTGTCACGAAAGATAAAATAAACTGAAATCAGCTTTTCATCAGGGACCTCACTCAGCTCGGTAGTAATTTGCACCCCTTCAATAATGGCATTTTGCACTATACTTTCAACAGAGCTTTCGGATCCATAAGAATCTGCACTGTAATCGCTCCGAGGTTCGCTATATGAGGGTGAATTAGAAGGAGTACTTGTCTCTGCAGGTGACACTGAGGGCATCTCTTGTTGTTCTTCTGGTAGATCCCATTGGATCTCACTATCCTGATTAATCATCTCACCGAAAGGATCTCCACCAAAAGGATCTGTTCCATCATCAGATTGAGTTCCAATGTCCCAGTCCTGTGCCAGAACTGACACCTGAAAAGCAGGTAACCATATTAACAAAAAGCAACTAATAAGCTTAAGCGATAAAGTTTTCATTATATACCTCAGATCATCGATTTCAGAAAAAATACCCTATAATGTCCATGAAATCAAGTCTATTATATAATAATAACATAAAGAGGCTTCCATTTTCCATTCCCGGGCTCAGTGCCTTATTTTTAATTACTCCGGTCAAAGCTTATATTCTAAACATATTGGTTTAAAAGTAACTGCTGCAAAGCCTTGAATACTGGTAACTGATAATTATTAAAATGTATATATTGCTGCTTTTATTATTCTGTTATTCGATTGTTATCCTGCGTTTAATATCAGTATTATCCTCGAAAGAACCTGCTGCTGTAGAGAAAAGATCTTTTCATCCGGTATCAATCGTAATTCCATTCAGAAACGAACAGAAGCATCTTGAAACTCTGCTGCAATCATTGCAACAACAGTCTTACAGTGGATCATACGAAATTTTGCTGATCAATGATGGCTCTACCGATCAATCGTTCAAAATAATTAATGAATTTAAGAAACACAGTGCAGTCGAAATAACAGTTCTTGATTCTCCATACGATCCTGCTCTCGGCCTGACCAGTAAACAACAGGCCCTGGACTTTGGCATCGATAAGGCCAGATACGAATGGATTGCCTTAACCGATGCTGATATGAAATTGCTTCCACAGTGGTTAGATTCACTTATGATGAGTTCTGATCAAAATACAGATATGGTATTCGGACACACTGCCATAATGACAGATAACAGGGTGTTCACTCATATTCAGGCATTTCAGCTTGAATTCCTCTTCTGCGCAGCACATGCGTTTCATAAAGTCGGAATTACCGGTTCCTGTATGGGTAACAATATGCTTGTTTCAAAACAGGCATATCAAAAAGCAGGTGGTCAGAAAGCAATAGGGTACAACATGGTAGAGGATCGTGCCCTGTTGAACCTTTTCAAGCAGAAGAAAATGAATATTTCCTGCACAGAACCATTCCTGCCACTTGCACTCACCTATCCATGTGAAAACTGGCACCTTTTTTTTCATCAGGTTAAAAGATGGGCAAGAGGTGGATTTGTCTGGCATTCCAGTCTCTTTTTTATCGGGCTTCTTTTTTCTCTTCAAAATGTGATGCTCTTTTTAACCTGTCTTTCAATTCTGCCTCAGACGCTTACTATTATCACTATTGGCAATTTCCTCCTGACCTGGCTTTTTACTGCACTCTGCTTCAGAAAGATCCGATCATCTCAGAATTTTATTTATTTCCCCTTCTTTTTGCTTTTTCTTTTATTTGAAACGATTTTGTTTTTATTATCATTCTTTTCCAAAAGCGATGTTGAGTGGAAAGGACGAAAGCTGAATCGCTGATGAAACCGATCCTGTTACACTATTACATTACCAACAGATGCAACTGTAGATGCGGTTTCTGTCAAATCTGGCAAGAGACACCAAAAATCGATGCAAAAGCTGCAGATGTGCTTAAAAATCTATATGGAGCCAGAAAAGCAGGTTGCAAATTTGTTGATTTTACCGGTGGAGAGCCGCTTCTTCATCAGGAGCTTCCACATTTTCTTTCGGAAGCAAAAAAACTGGGATTTATCACATCAGTGACCACCAACTGTCTTCTTTTTCCGGAAAAAGCTGAGAAGCTAGCGGGTAAGATCGATCTGTTGCATTTCAGTATCGATGCAGATAACTCAGATCTTCACGATCAAATAAGAGGAGTACCTTCATATTCCGCTGTGATTGAGAGCATAGATATTGCAATAAAAAACCGTCTTTATCCCGACCTGCTATTTACCTACACAAACGAAAACATCGATTTTTTTGAAGGGGTTTACAGGCTGGCAAGAGAGAAGAAACTGATTGTAATACTTGACCCGCTCTTTAGTATCAATAGCGTTGATAGCCTAAAGGATTCCACGCATCAGAAAGCACTGGCTTATTCCAAAAAACAAGGGGTTTACCTCAATCAAGCGCATTTGAAAATCCGACGCATGGGAGGAAATCATATCAGAAACCCTCTTTGCCGGGCAGTAGAATCCACAATAGTGATTGTTCCGGATAATCGGCTGGCCCTTCCCTGTTTTCACCACCGGGAAGCCTTTATACCTCTTGGTGATGATCTGAGAAAAACACTAAACTCCGAAGCGCGAAAAAATGCACTCTGCAGGCAGGGCAGATATAGCTTTTGTGAAAAATGTCACATCAATTGTTACTTTGATCCTTCATATATGTATATGCGTAATTCGCTTTTTATGCTTTCGATAGTTTCGAAATTTCGTTATTCCTGGAAAAAGTACGTGATATACAAGAGGCCATGGCCTATTTTCAGATAGTCTGGAGTAGACCCATACTTATCCAATGGAGTTCATAAAGCGGAAGCGATGAAAATTATTGGCATACTACCAATGTAATTCTGTTGCTTATGGTTTATTTCTGTATTAATTTATTAAGCATCTTTGAAGGGTAGTAACAAAGGCTTTTTACTTTTTGGTGATCTGTTTAATCGAATAAATTGTACTTTTTTAGTAGTGGAGATTAAAAAAAATGAAAATTTTTAACCATGCAATTTCATTCTTTACTTTGCTACTATGTCTTATTATTCATTACGCAGAAGCCAAGATTATCAGAGTTCCTGCTGATGCAGCTACTATTACTGCTGCCCTCTCTGCTGCCAATAAAGATGATACCGTACAGGTAGATCCAGGTATCTATAAAGAACGTATTTTCGTACCAGCATCGGTTGTACTTCTTTGTAAAAACCCTTTAAAAGCAGTAATTGATGGTAATGGACGCGCAACTATAGTTACTTTAGGTACTTCATCAACTATCTGTGGGTTCGAGATCAGAAATGGTACCATTGGGGTCTTCTCCACCTCTTCCAACTCTACCATAACTCAATGCAGAATCGTTTTTAATCAACAATCAGGGATAATGTGTGTGGGCAACCTTCCCCGGATAGAAGACAACATAATCGCCTACAACAGAGGATCAGGAATTCAGGGTTGGGACGTCAGATCAACTGCTTCTTCAATTAATCACAACACTATTGCCTACAATTCCAACCATGGAATCTCTATTGGGGGTGCCTCAAGTATTATAGTGGAAAATAATATTATTGCTCATAATGGCATGTATGGCCTAAAACCTTCCAATGAAGAGGTCAGGGTCTTAATGGTCAATAACAGTTTTTTCCAGAATGAGCAATTTTCTAATGTTTTACCTTCCGACAATTTTTCTTTTGATCCTATGTTTAAAGATCCGATTCATCTGGATTTCTCTCTGAACAAAGAATCCCGCTGTATTGGAAGAAGTACTGATAATCAAGATTTAGGAGCACGAATTGTTTATTAAAATTCACCATAAACGGGGAGCATTTTTATGGGTAAGTATTTAGTTGACAGGGCATACAAGCTGTGTTTGGCTCTTGCAGTGGGGCTTTTAATTCCAACTGCAACGCTTGCAGTTTCAATTCAGGTGCCCTCTATGGGTATTAAGTCCATTTCCGAAGCCATGATGAGAAGCAAAAGTGGAGATACTATCTGGGTCGCTGATGGAGTGTACAGAGAGCATGTATTGATTGCACCAGGAGTCACTCTGATGGCTCGTTCTACTTTCAAAGCGGTTATCGATGGTGGTGGCAGAGGAACCGTTGTAACTATGAGTAAAAATACTACCATATCCGGTTTCGAGATTCGAAACGGTACGATTGGTGTTTTTTCTAATGGTGCTGGTAGTGCGATTATCTCCTGCAGAATAGTAAAAAACTGGCAAACTGGAATAATTGTAGTTCGTCAGTTGCCTCTTATTGAAGATAACATTATAGCCTTTAATCGTGGTTCTGGATTTCAAGGTTGGGATGTACGATCAACCAATGCATCAATAAATCATAATTCCATCGCTTTCAATGGCAACCATGGTGTAGCTATCGGAGGGAATTCGGAAATAATTCTGGAAAACAATGTAGTCGCATTTAATGAACGTTTTGGATTGAAGATACTTTCCAGTGCAGAAAGAATCCAGGTTACCAATAATAATTTCTACCGGAACCTGCCAAACCCCCGCCCGGTCCCGTCAGGAAACTTTTCCTTTGATCCGGCATTTATGTCTCCCAGAACCAAGTTGGATTTCAAGTCTGACCCCGTACAGTGCTGTAAAGCGAAAGGCACAGATGATCAAGAACTAGGTTCAAGAATAACATATTAATTTTAAGGAAGATAACATGATTAAACCTATAAATCGTTTATTCAGAATTAAATTTCTGATATTCTTATTTATTTGTAGTGCCGGCTTTATTTCACAACTATTGGCAGATGGTTATCCCGGTGAGCACCTGGTTACCCAGCGTTGGCACTACCTTTTCTCTTCCCGTTCCGCATTGACTAACCCCAGCTTTATCAATGAAGAGAACTATTTATCGCTTAAATACGCTTTCAATTCAACTCTAACTGAATTTCAGATTCATGAGTTATCCGCAGTTTATCCTATCGGACTTTATCAGTCCGCAGGAATAAATTTTACCACTCAGAATGTGAAACCTTATGACCGCACCAATGATACCGGAGGGGTCATACCCGGTACACAAATTGTTGATGGTAAAAACTATATCACTCTCACTTACGCAAACAACTTATGGAAAGGTTTAACCCTGGGTGCAAATGCCACTACCGGCATAATCTCCTTTGATGGTGAAACCGTTTTTGGAATTGGTCTTGATTTTGGTCTATCCTATAAACTACTTGCTCATCCGGCTATTGGTACTCATATTCTTGGTGCCGCACTTCAGAACATAGTGGTTGTTGGTGATGATAAACCGCCCAGAACTTTCAGAGCATCTCTGAATTCAACCTACTGGGAAAAGAGAATTGAATCTACCATTGACTTTTCCATCAAAGATATCGCCTCCGATAAAAGCCTGTGGAGTACAGATGTTACACCTTCTTCAGAAATCGAATTAAATGCAAAGCTTGGCGGATGGATCATGAGGTTTGTCAATCTTTACGCATTGATCAATTTCAGTGATGATGGTATAGAAGGACTCGGGTTCGCAGGTGGTCTGAATCTGCCCTCAATCTATAATGGTCGCGATGTCTCCTTTCTTTTTCAATACATGTCCATTAACGATGAAGATGCTAATAATGATAATGTCTCCAGTGTTACTCTATACGGACGTATTGATATCGGCAAACATCGTGAGGAAATCTATGCCCGTAGAATGGCCAGAAGATTTGACCTCAGACCTAATGATCTCTATACGAAAGCTATTGAGCTCTATAATCAGGGTCAGTACTGGGATTCCAGAAGCCTGTTTACCGAACTCTTTGTTGAATACCCGGATTTCCCCAAAAACGATTGGGTAAGCTACTTCATTGGAAGTTGTCAGGAAAATATGGATATGGGTATCACAGCAGAGAAAGCCTACCTCAAAACAAAAGAGCAATATTCAAAAAGTTCTGCTGTTTCCTTTGCAGATCTGGGTCTGATGAGAGTTTATTATCGCGACAACAAATTCGATGCAGTCGAGAATCAGTTTAATGAACTTAATAAACTCGGTGTTCCAGATTCTATCAAGTATCATGGTTATTATTACATGGGACAGGCGGAGCTCAAACAAAGCAACTTTTCCAAAGCCAAACAGCTTTTCAATCTCATTCCCGAAACCCATCCGGACTTTCCGTTTGCTCAGCACTCTGCTGCAGTTGCCGATGCCATGCAGGATAATATCGATGGGGCGCTCTCGAGTCTTGAAAATGCAATTCAATACAGTCCTAAAACTAAAGCTCAGAAAGAAATCATCGACCGTTCATTCGTTTTCCTGGGCTACTTATTCTTTGAACAGGTTGCTGCTCAGGAAGGATCTCTGGCAAAAGCAGTAACAGCTTTACGCAGTGTCGATAAGAGTAGTTCCTACTATCAGGATGCTCTTCTGGGATTAGGATGGACAGCTCTCAAAGCACGCCAATGGGCAGATTGTGACAAAGCTGGAGCAGAGCTGGCTTCTATTGCTTCCAATCCAGTTTTGAAAGCAGAAGGATTGCTTTTACAAGCTTATGCTGCTTCCATGAACAAAAACTATAGTCCTGCTGTAAATTACCTGAAATCTGCTTCAAAAGAGCTTAACAACTATAACCCGCCTCAACAATCAGAAATCGAAGTTATGAAAGCAGATTTCTTCAATTTAACAGAAGAATATAATGTGCTTGCAGAAAAATCCTATGAATTGGCTACTGCAAGACAATCTGCCATAGTAGCAAAATCCATGGACAGCCTGCATACTCTGCAGAAAGGTTTTCAAACCAAAATCAATGATTATTATAAGAACGTACACAACTTTAACCGCAACACATTCTTTGCCCGTAACGTAGAAACGGTAAAAGAAGATGTGGAATATGCGTTAGCCAAATTTGAAAGATCTGCAAGCAGATCTTCGATTCAGGAAAAGAACGCAGAAATTGATGAAGAGCTTAACAAGCTCAAAGAGGAGCTTAACAAAGAGCTTGGCAGTGAAGGTGGAACCGATGAATCAGGGAGCGATAATTTCGATTCAGAAGACCTTGATGACATACCTGAACTGGAATAAACAGACTAATCACTCCTTAATACTAAAAAGCCTCTCACTTGATGAGAGGCTTTTTTTATGCTCTTTATTCTTCCATTCAGCATGAACAGATTAATTCAACAGGCAATTTATCTGTAGTTTTTCCATATCATTTAATCCCAAATCGTCCATCAGACAGGGACTTAATTTAAGCCCGACCTGGCAAACCTGTTGATTGCTCCGGTCAGATCTCCTTGACATTCACTTCGAACAGTCTCCGAGGAGAAGTCTTTTCAATGAGAATAAACAACTCTACAAAAAAGGCGGGGACGAATTATGGACTCGATCCACTCTTCCAGGAACAAAACCAGTTACTATCTAATGGAAAATTTGGGCTAATTATAGGAAAATATTCGAGCAGATCGGATAGATTAGATTATTAGTGTGCGATTCTCCAATTGCACCCTATCCCGGCATCTACTTTTAGCGGAACCATTAGAGGATATGCTGTACTCATTTTCTCGATAACCCACAATTTAACCCGCTCTGCTTCTTTTTGTGGAACTTCAAATACCAGTTCGTCATGAACCTGTAATATCATTCTGGCTTCTTCACAGATATCCTGAATTTCCCTGTGAATGCTGATCATAGCTATCTTGATAATATCGGCAGCAGTACCCTGTACAGGCGTATTAATGGCAGTTCTCTCTGCGGCTTCACGGATATTGCGGTTTGCCGAGTTGATCTCAGGGATAAATCTTCTTCTTCCCAGCAATGTCTCGGTATAGCCTAGTTTCCTGGCGCTTTCGATTGCATTTTCCATATATTTTTTTATGGATGGGAACTGAAGAAAGTACTCTTCAATAAACATTTTGGCTTCAGCAAATGGAATTCCCAATTGCCTTGAGAGATTGATAGGTCCCATACCGTACATCAGACCGAAATTAATAGTCTTGGCAGTTCTGCGCATCTCTGCGGTAACCATTTCAGGAAATACTTTGTAAATTGCAGAAGCTGTCAGGGCATGAATGTCCTGGTCCTCACTAAAAGCCTGAATTAAAAATGGATCGCTGGAGAGCTGAGCCAGAATTCTAAGTTCGATTTGAGAATAATCGGCACTGATCAGAACTTTATCATCCGAAGCAATGAATGCTTCTCTGATTCTCTTCCCCATCTCAGTACGTACCGGGATATTTTGTAAATTAGGATTAGTACTGGAAAGTCTTCCGGTTGCTGTTACCGCCTGGTTAAAAGAAGTGTGCACTCTTCCACTTTCTGAAAAGATCTGCATCGGAAGTGCATCTATATAGGTAGATAACAATTTTTGGATTTCTCTGTATTCTAGGATCTTTTGGACTATCGGATAATCTGATGCCAGTTTCTCCAGTACTTCCACGCTGGTTGATTGGGCACCCCCTTTGGTTTTCTTTACCCCAGGTAGAGCCAGTTTACCAAATAATACCTCAGCAATCTGTTTGGGTGAATTCAGATTGAGTGTTTCACCAGCTAATTCATATATCGATTCTGAAAGCTGATTAAGCTCAAGGCTGTATTCAGCGGAAAGTTTTTCAAGAAACTGGACATCGATTCTTACACCCTGCCACTCCAGATCTCCCAGTACCGAAATCAGAGGCATCTCAATGGTCTCAAACAGAGTCTTGCAGTTGGTTTCCTGCAGTTTATTGTCAAATATTTCTCTGAGAGCAAGTATGGTTGATGCAACCTGGCCAGAATATGTACAAATAGTATTTAGGGGAACTTCTTTTAAAGAAATCCTGGATTTACCATTTCCCAGAATCGTATCCAGTTTACCAATATCCTCTTCCAGATACTCTGAAGCCAGAATATCGATAGCATAATCACGTTTCCCTGAATCGATCAGATAAGCTGCAATCATCACATCAAACCAGTTATCCTGTAAAGAAATTCCATGATTTTTGAGGATCTGGTAGAAATTTTTCAGATTGTAACCACTCTTTTTGATCTTTGGTGATTGAAGAACTTCTTTTAAGCCTGATAAAACCTCAGACAATTCAATATTAGCACTATTGGTATGAGCAATGGGAATGTACGCAGTTTCTTTCTCAGGAACAGCTATGGAAATCCCTATGAGCTCGCTGCCGCGAGCCTGATCTGAACTGCATCGAATATCTATGGCCATCTCTCCAGCAATAGCTATAGAGTCAGTTAATTTTTTCAACTGTTCTGTTTTTGTTATAACTGTAACTGCAGGTTTGTCTTTTTTAGCACCACCAAAGAGAGGATGGCGTATAAGAGATGTAAACTCCAGTTCTCTGAATAAAGAGATACATTGAGGCAGATCGAAGGGTTTTCTTAAAAACGCATCAAGCGACACCTCAAAATCCACATCATCCTTCAGAGTAACCAGGGTTTTACTTATACAGAGCGATTCACGGTTTTGCTGTATTTTCTGGATGAGTTTTTCACTTTTCAGAACTGATGGATTTTTCAGTAAATCATCTACACTTCCAGCCAGCTCCAATATTTTAAGTGCCGTTTTGGGGCCTACACCAGGTACTCCTGGAATGTTGTCAGATGTATCACCTGTAAGAGCCAGATAATCCACTACTTTTTCCGGGCCGACACCTATTTTACCCTTTACATCTTCGGCACCCAGCACCATTAGTGATCCACTCCCATCAGGTGCAAGCATTTTCACGTTTGGACCGATAAGTTGCATCAGATCCTTATCTCTGGTTACCAGAAAGACATCGAAAGACTGCTGCACGGCTTTTCTGGTAAGTATAGCAATAAGATCATCTGCTTCCAGCCCATCCTTCTTTATTACAGCAATGTTTAATGCCTCTATAAGTTTATTGATCAGAGGCATCTGTGCTTTCAAATCATCTGGCATCTCTTCACGGTTAGCTTTGTACTGAGAATAGATTTCATGACGGAATGTCGGTTTGCTGCTATCAAGTGCAACAGCAATGTAAGGACAGGAATAGCTTTCGATTAAACGAACCAGATAATTGGCAAAACCAAAAATTGCACTGGTTGGTTGACCTTTTGAATTAATCAGGGGATTTTTAACAAAAGCATAATATGCCCTATAAACCAGGGCGTATCCATCTATTAAAAACAGTTTTTTATCAGCCATAGAGAGATCGGATCGGAAAGGATGTTAAAAAAATCAGCCTTAAATGAACTATTTCCCTTAAAATTAGATCGCCATAAAATACAGGAAAATCGCTTCACCAGGAGTTCGTTTCAGGGTTAATATATGTTCTGGCAAAATTATTATTTTTCGTTTTTTCCTTCTGCATTGAGAACTGTTGAGAACAAATTCCGAATCGCAAAACTCCAATTACCACACAGAAACAGGAGCTACAACATAATTTTTTTCAATTCAGGCTCCTTTGTATGTTTCTGTTCTCTCGTTATTGGGAATTTCAACAAATTAATTATTGGGATTTGTTTAGGATTGGGTACTTGATTTGGAATTTCATATCAGATAACTGTGATATAAATCAGAAATTAATAAACCCTGAAGGATAAATAGTCTTTGCCATTCCTATTCTTCGTTTAGCTATTTTTCCAGATTACTTCTGATTAGGTATTGTTTTGATATTATTTCCTGTTTTTTCCGATTTGATATTATGAGGTTGTTTTTTGCCATCAGATACCTGAGTAGTTACGATATATATTAAAGATATAAAGTAGATCTGTCTTGCTAAAAATATGGACTCATTTCTATATTAGAAAAGATTCATCAGATCATCCTATAATTTGTCGGGGTATTAATATGGGAAAAGAAATCTTTGTGGGTCGGCTATTACTTAAGCGTTTTTTTACTGAACTGCTAGGCAAGCTTCTGGATGATGGGAAAGAGAGTCGTACCTTTCTTCAATTTAAAAAGCAAAAAGATCCTGACCTCAATTATCCTCACATTCTTCTTTTCCATGGTGGCTATGGACTGGGGAAATCTACCGCTTTAGACCACTGTATTCAAATAGCCAAAGACTTCTGTGATGAATCTAAGAAATCCCTGAAAATCATAAAAATCGACTGGGAAGACTGGTACTATAAAAACTGGAGTCTGCCATCCAATAACATAGAACTAATGAAGGCACTTCATGAAATCTTCTCTGGCAGAAATACCGGATTCGCCAGTTGTTTTTCCAGATTCGAAGATCTTCACTCCAAAGTGAAAAAAATCTCTTCCAAGGCAAACCAACTCATTCGCAATGAATGGAAAAGAGATTCTCTTGATTTAGACACAATGGAGCTTTCCGAGGAAGAGCAGATAAAGATCTTTCTTCAGAAAAAAATCCCCAAGCAGGACCTTGAAATACTAGACAAAGCAGAAAGCAAACTGGCTGAAATCCTTATAACCGGACTCAGGGAAGCCAGTAGCGAGACAGCGATCATTCTGGTTATCGATAATTATGAGTATCTTCAACATGACATGGAAAAATGGTTTAGATCCGAATTTCTATACCGGCTTTGCGATCTTCGTCTGATAACCATAGTTTCCGGCAGTGGCCAGTTTTTACGGGATTATCGGAATGTTTTCCCTGAAGAGCAACTGCATGCAGTAAATTTCTCCGATATTACGCTCAGCAAACTTGATGTATTACAATTGGCAGTTAAAAATCACATTAGTATCACCGAAACTGATGCCGAAAGAATTGAACGTTTAACAGGGGGCATTCCTCTGGTAGTACAGGACCTTTTCAGCTACGCTTTAAAGGGAACAGAAATAGGTGAGCTTCTGAATGACATTGATACCGCAGATTTTACAACAGATAAATTCACTGCAGATATAGTTGCGCGATTTCTGAAATACAGCTCCGATTCAATTGTCAGGGACCGGATTTTTCACCTGGCAATGACCAAACAGTTCAACAGTGCTCTTTTTGCCGCACTGTGGCAGGAAAAGACATCAGAAGTCAATTCCACCATGAAAAACCTCTCTAACCAGTTTGCATTTGTCAGCAACAACCGGGTTCATTCTCTGATAAGAGCCAGTCTGATAAGCTATCTGCATCAGGAGCTTTCAAATGGCTCCGACTCTTCTCTGGCCTCTTTTTTCAGTCATTACACATCGGTTTGTGCCACCTATTTTACCGATCAGCTAAATCAGCTTCAGAAATCGATTCTGTCATCCGAAATACTTTATTCCGAAAAACGCTACTGCGATGCACTCATCGGTTATTATTGCAGTCTTATGTGGTCAGATCCGGAAGCGGTCTTCAGATCTTTACCTGGCACATTCCTGGAACTTATTCACTTCAATGTTAATTTTGCCACGCAGCTTCTATGGCATATCAGTGAATTCAGAGATGTTCTGTCCCAGCAGTACACAGATTGTCTGGATATTCTTTACAGCGGACTCATCATGGCAGATCAGTCATTGGTAAGCAGCAAAGTCCCGGTTCAACCCGATGAAAATGCTGTCATAAGTTTTCTTGAAAGTAATCTGGAAAGGATGAATGATTTCCAGCGTTCACTGCTTTTTCATAAAAAAGGTGAGCTTCTTATCCGTAATAATGACTTTTCCGGTGCGAAAACATTTCTGGACAACTCATTTTCTCTGATGGATTCCACTTCTCCACGTGAAATTCTTTATGAAGATTATATTCAGATTGCAGATGAATTCTCAAAATATAACGAGTACCAGCTTGCCATAGAATCGCTTAATAACGCAGTATCAATCTGCTCAGATAATTACCTGCCCTGGTTTGATCTGGGACTGTCCTGCTTTAAAATCAAGGACTATCAGAATGCTATAGCTGCCCTTTGCAGATCAACTGCAATAAACCCCGATTTCCAGGATACCTGGTATTATCTGGGATTGTGCTATGGAGCAATTGGCGATCATGAACAGGCCGTGACCTCTTTTGTAAAAGCAATAGAAAAAGGTCCTGAAAGCAGCGACATCTGCTACAACATGGCTCTGTCCCTGGAGAAGACCGGTAATAATGAGGAAGCGGTCAAGACATTTCAGAAGGTAGTGGGACTGGATCCGAACAACGTTGACGCCTGGTATAAAATCGGACTTCTCACTTCCATTCTGGAACATTCCGATCAGGCAATTACTGCATTTCAAAACGCGATTTCCATAAAACCAGATTTAATTGAAGCACATTGCGCTTTAGCAAACGAATTCAAAAAAACCGGCAAATTTAAAAATGCAGCGGAATCTTTCGAATACGCCGCAAAGCTTAATGAAAAAGATGCGGATCTCTGGGATCAGGTCGCATCTTCATGGTTTTCTGCCGAACAGAATCAAAAAGCAATCGATTCTGCAAGGAAATCCATTTCATTAAAGGAAGACTCGGCTAAACCCTGGGTAATAATCGGGCATGCTTTCACTGCACTTGGAAACTTTTCAGAAGCTAATTCTGCATATACCAAAGCTTCAGAAATCGCTCCTGATGATGCTTCGGTCTGGGTGAATCTGGGTAACAATTTTTACGCACAGAGCATGTATGAGGAAGCTATAGATTCATTTAAAAAAGCCGTATCCATAAATCCTTCACAGGAAGGGACTTGGTTCAATCTTGGTTTAGCCTACAGGGTTAAGGAGCAATACGATGAGGCTCTCGAAGCATTTAAAAATGCTATAGATCAGGAGCCATCAAACCCGGAGTGCTGGTTTCAGAAAGGGCGCATTCACATGACCCTTAACCAATTCGAGGAAGCCGCAGAATCCTTCGGTAAAACAGTAGAGTTCTCCCCTACCTCTCATGACGCCTGGTATAAAAGAGGACTGGCCTTTGCCAAATGTTCCAATCACCCCCAGGCTATCGAATCATTTACAAAAGCTGCAGAGTTATGGAGTACCGATCCTGATATTTGGTTTAATATGGGCCTCTCCTATTCAGCTATTAACAACCATTTTGATGCAGTTAAATCTTTTCAGGAAGCATCCAGACTCGCTCCCTCCAGACAGGAAATCTGGTATAATCTGGGTCACAGCTTTCAGTTGTTAGGCCAGTTCCAGGAGGCAATAAATGCCTATTCCAAATCTCTTGAGTTGCTTCCCGATCATCTCTTGTCCTGTTTTAATCAAGGTGTGTGTCTGTATTATCTGGCCGATTACCAGCAAGCACAGAGTGCCCTCCAAAATGCAGTTAATCTTCAACCGGATCACTGCGATTCTCTTCTTTTTCTGGCACTCACCTGCCATGCTCTGGGGAATTATCAAGAGGCAATCAGTTATTATCTTAGAGTCACTACACTCAAACCGGATTCAGCAGATGCCTGGTTTAACATGGCCCTGGCTTATCATGCCGACAATGATTATGACAAAGCTATAGAAATCTATTCTGAAACAGTAAAAAGATGGCCGGAAAACAGCACCGCCTGGTACAATCTGGGATTAGTATTCCATGCCCGAAATGAATTGGATAATGCGATAAGAGCCTATTGTCAGGCTACCAGTATAACTGAAGATCGCCCAGAAATCTGGTATAGCCTCGCTGCTGCTTTCCACTCTCAGGAACATTACGGAGAAGCTATCCAGGCTTACAGAAAAGTCACCAAACTTTCACCTGAAAATGTTGATGCACATCTGAACTTGGGTCTGGCTTATTTAGTCTGGGGTGATTACGCCGATGCTATCGACTCTTTCAATAAAGTCATCAAACTCAAACCAGATCATCTCCAGGCCTTTGAAAATCTCTGTGTATCCTATTTCAGCGCCAAACAATACGATCAAGCCTTTGAGACAGGGCAAAGGGCTCTGGAAATCGACTCAAATGAGTTATGGGTCATGAGTTACGTAATAGTAGCCTGCGTGTTAACCGGAAAAATATCCAAGGCAAATGAATTTACAGACAAACTAATTGCAGTGGAAAATCGAGCTGAAGAGATTAACAGAACGCTTTATTTTCTCAACCAGGAAATCGCTAAAAATCCGGCTCTTCAGGGAGCTCAAGAGATTATCAGAAAACTTGAAGACGCCCAACAAGATACCATGGCGACTTCAATGCAAGGATAAGTCAAAATTAATTCATCCGGAATTCAATTTTCCGAATGCTAATTACGAAATTATCAGATAAATTTTAAATTTGAAATTTTTGTAACTACTTAGGTAAATGATGTCATAAGATAACGTTATAATATCAAATAGGGGAAAATAGGAACTAATATCAAAACAATATCTAATCAGAAGAAATCTGAAAAATATTGAAACGAAGATGAAGAATTAAAAACTCCTCATCCTTCAGGACTTATCTGATTAGGTATTATTTTGATTCTTCTGGCGTTTGTTTCTGATTTCTTGCCTGTTATTGGTTTCAAATACCTGAGTAATTACAGATCTTTTTCTTTAAAATCTATAATCATTTTTCCTTAAATCTGAAATTTAATACTATTTTTCTGGGGTTTTTATGCCAATTTTCGAATACCGGTGTCCAAAATGTGAACTAATCTTTGAAGAGCTGGTGAGTGGAGGGGATCGTGATACCTCAATTGCCTGCCCTCAATGCGGGACTAAAGAGACTGAGAAGTTGATGTCTGCTATTGGAGCTATATCTATGGGAAAGAGCAGTGGCGATTCTTTTTGTCAGTCACAATGCTCCAATTCCCGATCTTGCGCCTCCGGTGGATGCTGTCCTCATGCTGCCTACTAGTTTTAAGCCCACTCCCAAATCCAGGCCACTGAATTCCCCCAAACAATATGGGGTTTAAGATTAACATTTAATAAGGTTTTCTAACAGAGATCTATTATGCTTATATTTTAGTAACTACTCAGGTATCTGCTGTAAAAAACTTGATAATATCAAATTTGAATAAACAGGAGCTAGTATCAAAACAATACAATATCTGATCAGAAGAAATCTGAGAAAATATCTAAACGAATAATCAGAATAAGGAAGATTCCTTATTCCTCAAGTTTATCTATATTACATTATTTCAACCTTTTTATCTCTTCAAGAATTTCCATTGACAAACCTGTTGTTTTCTGGATCTCCCTAATTTCTATATCCTGTAGAAATTGTTTTCGCGCCAAATCAATTTTTTCCCTTATCTCCGTTAATCTTTCCATTGACAAAGAAGTTACTTCTTGAATCAGCTTCAGGTCGATTCCCCTCAAAATCATTCTCTGTGCGTCATCAATTTTGCCTATTTTTTTGCCTTTCTCAATTCCTTTCTCCATGCCTTTTTTCATGCCCTGTCTTTGTAATATTTCCAATATTCTAGACACTTTTCGATCCCCCTGATTAAACCAATCGATAATTTTTCTTACTACCTGGTGGCGTATTTTCGGATGCGCGGCATTTTCTATATATCTTCCCACGATATCCAGATTAACCCGCATTTGATCATCCGGCAACTCCTTAAAGATTTCGAGTATGTCATCAATTTTATTTAGAAGCTCCGGTCTTTGTATGTATTTAAGCACATAAAGACCGATTCTTAACAGGGGAATCCCTTTTATCTGGTGATCTGGAAGAATGGAAATATTAAAAAGCTCGAAATAAAAATTCTGGATATATCGGTAGTCGTTATCAATTGGGTCGTAAATGGATGCAGTGTCCTGAGGGATCTCCCGCTCATCCAGTCCATGATAAACCACTATCGGTATAACCCTTATCTCTTTTTTATGCTCAGGGTGCATC
>JAAYPC010000078.1 GCA_012519985.1 Fibrobacter sp. | reverse complement strand
TTACATTATAAGCCGATCTTCGTTTAGGATCATTGGCAAATGCCCTCCTTCCGTAAATTCTGATCTTTTTCATGATTTTGTTAATCAATAGAGCTTTTTCGCGACCACTTTCCGGCAACTCATTATTCGGATTGAACGATACCTCTTTTCTGCAAGCCATCTTTCTTAGTTTTTCCGAATTAAACTTATACATAATTAGGGGGATTTGATCCTGAATAAATCCCGATTACCAAATAAAATGCCGCCATTAGAGAAGGAAAATTCTATTATTATCAAAAATAGTGGAAAAATGAAAAAGATTATTTTTGCATCAGGATTGTTCCTGGTTTTTATTATAACTCTCACATTAATCAAACCAAATTTTATAGTAAATTCATGGTTTATCTTTACTGATTCGGACTATGTCATTCCAAAGGAATCGAAAATTTTCTCTTTCAATCCAACTGTGATGAATTCCGGTTCCGGTGATTGGTGGATTTATGGTGAAGATTCAAATTACTATTATTATTTCACTGGAAACGATATCGCATATATTAAACGTTCCAAAAAATCCGCAAAAAAATGTGATGGTTTTAATCCACATGATTATCATACCTGGTGTGGAAAATAATCACCTGTTCAAATAACAGCATTGGTGCCCGGGTTTGGAAAGCCATGAGGGGAGCAATTTGAGTATCCAAACCTTTTGAAACAGGTTAATAAGGTATACCTCAATAGCATGGAGATTAAGCGGATACATTCTGGCACCACCAGGATTCTTGATCGTTCCGATCTTCATTAATTTCCCCTTAGGAGGGACATCATTTTGTTGCCGCCAAAACGAATTGAATAAACCATTTTCTGAGGAAATGCTTAAAATATTTATGAAAAATACATTTTAAATAATAATCTGATTCTGATGGTAGCTCCTGCTGATGCATCGGTTGTGGGTAGTTTCCATACGATAAGGGGCAACACTTATTACACTTGATAATCGACTGCTAAGATTTGAGCTTACTGTTAATTGAACAAAAAGCATCTTGTATGTAAAAAGTGTTTCTACATGTAAGGGGTTTTCAAACATGGGATTTTTTGAAATTTTTAAAAAAAAAGGAATTAAAAAAAACAAGAATGATGAGGTTTCTGATAAACCGTTACCAACGCATGGATGGGATGCAATTACCACTGCATTTGAGAAGCTGTATCCGGGTCAGAAAAACCCTTTTCACCGTGCGCCACTGGTATATCGTATGCATGATTTGTCGGATAATGCTGCTGCCTATGATGGTATAAGCGCCTACGATGCCGGTGAATTCTGGCATTTTGTGACATATGGTCTCTCGGAATTGTATGATAAAATGAGTGAAGAATCTCAGATAAGCGGTTTCGGATATGAATTCACCTTCAGGCTGCCTCATGTAACAGACACGCCACCGGCATGGGCATTCGATTTTCTGGAAGTTATTGGCAAGCAAGTTTGGAAAGGTGACAGATTTGCTGTTGGGCATACTATTCGAACAGGTCCTCTTGATGGTCGGTCCAATACTTTGGAAACAGCGGTTCTTGTTATTCGTGATCCATCACTGCCTCAACCTGTTGAGACACCCAATGGAAGGGTTGAGTTTTTACTTCTTCTTGGTGTTGAGGAGAATTACAGGCAACTAGTTCTTAATGCATATGAGGCTAGCGATAAAATTTCTAATTGGGAGGAGCCAATTGTTAATGAAATCAGGAAAAAGAATTCAAATCTTGTGACTCCAATATATACCTCAGGTCAATGGGGTGAATAATAAAGAAAATCAAATTTCATGATAGTGTCGAAATTTATGCCAGGATCAAATATGGTATTGTCAAGAGAAGAAATGGCAATTTTTTATGGTGATTTTTATAACATGGTAAATCCAAAAATGGTATTGGATAAGAATAAATGCCCTGAAGAGCTGCACCCATTATTACCCTATGCGGAATTCTGGGGAATTTCAGATGATCTTATGCGTGAAAATCTGGTTGAAGCTGCTAATAAGGATATTTGTGATAATTTAAAAGAAGTGATTGATGAATATGATGATTTATTAGATCAATGGCTTGCCAGTGATGAGGCATACTCAGAATCACCTTCAAAAGAATATGTTGCGTTTTCTGCAATGAGAATGGCAGCAGAGTAGTGATGTGGCTGACAAGTTTGCCCTCTGCCCGGAGTCCAGGAAAAAGCAGTATGTCGGGTTCTATTTCGATGCAAAAACCGAGGAAACGAAAAACAAGAGATTCGCCAAGATAGTTGAATCTCTTCGCGATAATAAGAAAGGCATGCTGTATTGATACTCACCAGTAGATAAATTTCCAGAAAGAAACAGGAGCAGAGAATTATTTGCGGTATGCAGACTCACATGTGTGTAGATTCGACAACCAGAGCTGCCAAAGACCTGGGATTCAATTGTGTTGTCATAGGTGATGCTTGTGCAACCAAAGACCTTGAAATAAACGGAGTTAAAGTAAAAGCAGTTGACGTGCAAACTGCATTTTTATCTGCATTGAATTATTTCTATTCAACAGTAATGACCACAGAACAATATTTAAAACAGAAATAAGCCGTATCACAAATGTCAGAAGAGAGTCGCCTTGATTCTGCATTTTTCATAAATGATATTTCCAGAATGAACAAATCCTGTTCTGTAAAAATGTTCTCGTATCGAGTTAAGAACGAAATCTTGCTCACCATTTTGTACCCCAAATGAAAATTCATTGAAGGCATCAAAAACTTGAATCTATATAATGGATAAATGCTCCATCCTTAAGGAGAACTGCTGAGTGCGCACCATTTTGAAATCCAACAGAGTTTTCGCATCCTGGGTTATTACCAATTCCTGTAACTATCGTTGTTCCTATTGCTACAATAATTGCTCCGCCCCAGTGGAAAAATGGGATATCGATGCCATAATCAGCACTCTTTCCAGAACCGGTCAGAAATGGTGCATGGGAATTACCGGTGGAGAGCCTTTTCTCTATCCGGATTTTATAAATATCTGTAATCAGTTTGTAAAAAATGACATAACCCTTTATATCGATACAAACCTCAGTATCGAAAAAAAGGTCCTCGAATTTGCAGAAACAATACCTGCTTCAATGGTGGAAAATCTTTATATCTCTCTTCACATTGAAGAACGGGAAAGACGCAATGAAGTGAATAAGTTTATCGACCTGGTCAATAATCTGCAGAATAAATCCTTTCCCCTGCAGGTTAACTATGTTCTTGATCCTCGCCTTTTCCATCGGTTTGAAAAAGATTTTGAGTTTTTCAAATCCGCCGGTATAACTCTTCTGGCTAAACCATATAAGGGTGTCTACAGACTAAGGGCATATCCTGAGTTCTACACTAAAAAGCAAAGAGAGATAATTCTTAAATCAAGCCCCGATGCATTCAGACGAACTCTTTTTTATCCTGGAAATGTCAGATGTGATGCAGGAAGATCACTGGTGCGTATCGCTGCAGACGGAACCGTGACCAGATGCGTGGGCGATCATACACCTCTGGGAAACATTTACTCCGGCCTTTCACTCATGGATGAAGCCACCCCATGCAAAGCGCCCTTTTGCACATGCTTTGGATGGGATCTTATCGACGATGAAGACAAGAAGATGTTAATCAGATCGGCTCTGGCAGATAAGATAGTAATAAAGCCACTGCTGAGAAGATACGCAGGCTACTATTGGAGAGTTCTGAAGAAAACATTGCACATTGTGTAAAACTCTTCGACACCATTAAGCCATATTTAACGCAAGTTAGTGTTATTTCAGCAATTAGAACTTGAAATAACTATGGCATGTATTTTGCGTAAATACTCATTCAAACGTTTTAATAAGCATCATCTAATCACTGGAGGTTTAATAATGAAAAGGTTAATGTGTTCGGTTGTGCTTTTGGCCAGCCTCAGTTTCGCAGATCGCATCGAAATTGATCTTCCGGTCTCAGAAGACGGCTGGGATCAT
>JAAYPC010000077.1 GCA_012519985.1 Fibrobacter sp. | reverse complement strand
ACTATAGTTTGAAAGGGGGAGAGAGTATATAAATGCAAGTACAAAGGATTCAAGAATATACAATTTTCTACGTTCTTCGCAATTATTTAAGTAGTGTAAATAAAAATATAAAATCAAGACTTGACACAATTCAAAAGGAAAAGGGAATAACGGTATCTGACCATGAATTTAGAATAATTAAAGATACATATGACTTTTTATTGAAAGATGTTGATTTTAATAAAATAGAAAACGACAAATTTTATTTATGTAAGTCCATATTTTCTAAAATAAAAGATAAGCATCACGACGTCAAAGTCATGTATAATCCACCTAAGCCTTTGCATCTGGATAAAGAAAGCATTATGCCGACCCTGGATTCTACTTTCAAAAGCAGAGAAGATTTTGAGCGATATTGGGGTGAATTCTTGCAAGAATTCAAAATATCACATAAACCTGAACAAATGTATTATATATGTAATAAATATGCGTACAATTTACCTGCAGTAAATAGTCCTGATTGTCAAATATCACTATTTAATGTTGTTAAATTAACAACTGCCCTTACCATATGCAAGTTGAAAGGAGACAAGTTAATGCTAATAAAAGGTGATATATCTGGCATTCAAGACTTTATTTTTAGTATACCTTCCAAAGGAGCTGCTAAGGCTCTCAAAGGACGTTCATTTTATATTACTTTACTATCAGATGTAATATGTAGGTTTGTTTTAAAAGAATTAGAGCTAGATCAATGTAATTTGTTATACAATGGCGGAGGTAACTTTTATATTCTTGCGCCGAGTAATTCATGTGACATGTTCAAGTTAAATGAAATTAGAAAAATCATTTCTGAAAAGCTTTTAGACTTTCACAAAGGAAAAATATACATGGCTTTTGGATTTTATATATTTGATGAAGAACAGCTAGATAACATAGGTGAGGTTTGGAGAAAAGCAGGAGAGAATGTTAACCAACTGAAATCGCGTAAATGGTATGAAATAGGCTTAAAGGAGAACTATAACAAGATTTTTGGCCCGGTTGAAAGTGCTACAGCAGAAAGTGGTGTTTGTCGTATATGCGGTGCTTCACGGATGGGAATTCAGGACAACAGGCTACTTGAAGATCGGGAAATTTGTTATTTATGCAATTCGTTTAATGAATTAACTGATAGCCTAAAGAAGGCTAATTACCTTATTATATCCGAAGTAGAGAAACGTTCTGATAAAGTGCGAGATTATATAGATTTATTTGCTTCTTTCGGATTTAAATATCAATTTGCTGATAGTAAATCAAAGAAAACAGGTACAAGCTTTGGCTTAAACCCTGATGAGAACTGTTATAGCTACACAATAAACAATACCGACTTTATAGAAAAAGATTGCAATGGTTTTATATTTAAATCTGTACGTTTACCTGAAGGAACATTTATGGATATAGTAAAGAACAAATATCCTGATGATATTTCTTCCAGCTCTATAGAGGAAAATTTAAAAGAAATTAATTTAGGAGATAATAAGTTAGGAGTCGTAAAATTAGATGTAGATAATTTGGGCAAAATCTTTATAAATGGCTTGGGGGATGAAAACAATATTGCTAATATAATAGATTTAAGCAGAGCTTTGTCACTTTTTTTCGAAGGTTTTATATATAAACTGATGTGCTTAAATAAGAGGGAAAAAGGCATATACCTTTTATATGCAGGAGGAGATGACACGTTTTTTTTAGGGGCATATAATCAGGTATTTGAATTTTTAAATGAAATAAGACGTTCTTTTCATGAGTATGCTTGTGAAAATTTAAATGTTACGTTTTCTGCAGGTACGGATGTTTATCCCGTAAAAACTCCTGTTGCAAAGTTCTCAAGCAGTATAGAGGGAAGGCTAAATAAAGCAAAAGATAACAAGGATAAAAATAGTATATGCTTTATGGGCGAGGTCTTTAGATGGAATGAATATGAAAAAATCATTCAAATCAAAGATATTTGCAGCAGAATAGTATATTTATCCGATTCCAGGTCAGTGCTTAATAAAGTATTGAACAGTACGAAGGGCTTAAAAAGTGTTCTTGTTGTTTCTACAGAAAAGGAGAGTAGTCATCGAATACTACGAAAACTAAAATTACATAGATTATTTTATTATCTTAGAGAATTAAAAAACCATAAAAATCCGGAATTAAATAATCTAGTAGAAGAACTTGTTTCAGTATATGAAAATATTGTTTTTGAAAACTTGTTCAGCAAAGAAAATCAACTTGCGATTAATCCAATGATAATTCCATCTGCTGTTAGATGGGCAATATTAAATACAAGAAAGGAAAGGGATGAAAGCAATGAGTGAAACTATAAAAGATTTTAAAGATTTAGGTAAAGCTTTTGGAATTGAACAGGCTGATAGAGGAAATGCACATTCTTCAAAGAGAGGTGTTTCAAGAACAAAAGATAATCAAAAGAACCTTCGCCAAACAGAAAGCAAGGATGTTTCTAATACAAACCAAGGCAAAGATAAAGGGGAAGTATTTTTTAATTATTTCAAGAATAAAGCTTTAGCTGACATTTCTGATAATGAACTCAATTCTTATATTGATAATATGAAAGAATATGCTAGATTTTTAAAAAATAAAAAATTTACTACAACAAAAATAAGAAGTATATATTCTGATATACAAAAATGTCAAACACCAAGAGATATAAAAAAGCTTCGACCTAAGTTTGCTTATACCGGGGGTAGAGCTGATAACAATGCTGTGCGAAGGTTCACTGACTTGTTGGAAGAGCTCGCAAAACAAGCAACTTCCAGCGAAGATGTAGAAAAAATCAAGGATTTTGCAGAAGGTATAGTAGCTTACAGAAAATATTACGGTGATGATAAGTAAGGAGGAGATACCATGATATTAAAAGCAAAACTTTTCATATCAGGCAAAATAATATTAGAAACAGGATTAGCTATAGGTGGAGGATCAGGTACAGCTGAAATAGGTGGAATAGATGCAAATGTTATTAAAAATTCTGATGGTATACCGTATATTCCAGGTTCTTCTTTAAAAGGGAAGATGCGTTACCTGCTAGAAAAAAGTGAGGGATTATTTGATATTGGGTATAGAGAGTTAAGTAAGGCAACGAAACCATATTCAGATACCAGAAACAAAGAAAAAACTAAATATATCAATGCAAACAAATTTATTGACAATTTTGGAAACAGCATAGAAAATAGAAATTTATCTATT
>JAAYPC010000076.1 GCA_012519985.1 Fibrobacter sp. | reverse complement strand
TTATTGGTACGACGATACGAGTCTCAGGCAAGATCTGCACTTTTGTTCGTACGGCGATACGAGCTTCAGGTAAGATCTGCACTTTTATTGGTACGACGATACGAGTCTCAGGTAAGATCTGCACTTTTATTCGTACGACGATACGAGTCTCAGGCAAGATCTGCACTTTTGTTCGTACGGCGATACGAGTCTCAGGTAAGATCTGCACTTTTATTCGTACGACGATACGAGTCTCAGGTAAGATCTGCACTTTTGTTCGTACGGCGATACGAGCTTCAGGTAAGATCTGCACTTTTATTGGTACGACGATACGAGTCTCAGGCAAGGTCTGCACTTTTGTTCGTACGGCAATACGAGTCTCAGGTAAGATCTGAACTTTTGCTCGTACGACGATACGAGCTTCTGTTAAGATCTGAACTTTTGGTTTGTATGACGATACCAGACTCAGTTAAGGTCTGCACTTTGGTTCGTATGAAGATTCCCGTTTCAGGTGAGATCTGTACTGAGGTTCGTAAGGTGATTCCAGATTCAGGCGACATTACTCTTCATACGTTTCGCCAGTATTATCTGTTATTATTATGCGTGAATCTGTCGCACAGCATTCAGATTAACATGATTCTTACACATTAAATTTGAAAAACATGATATCCCCATCCTGAACAACATAATCTCGTCCTTCAGAACGGATTTTCCCTGCAGCACGAAGCGCTACTTCCGATTTGTAAGTCTCCAGATCGTTTAAAGTGTAAACATCAGCCCGGATAAACCCTTTTTCAAAATCAGAGTGTATTACTCCGGCTGCCTGTGGAGCTTTGCATCCTTTCGGAATTGTCCAGGCACGGTTTTCTGTTTTACCTGCTGTAAAATAGGTCTCCAGTCCCAGAAGCGAATAGGCTGCTCTGGTCAATACCGCCAACCCAGGCTCCTCATACCCCAGCTCTGTCAGAAACGCAATCCGTTCCTCTTCTGCAAGCATGGCAATCTCTGATTCCAGTTTACCACAGATCTTTATGCAACCGGCACCTTCTTCTTCTGCGATTTTGCGTACCTTTTTAACTGCATCATTATCTTCGGTCATCCCATTTTCATCCACATTTGCCACATAAAGAACCGGTTTGGAGGTCAGCAGGTGAAGTTCATGAATAATTTTTATTTCTGCAGGATCGGTAATAACTTTGCGGACAGAAATCCCCTGGGAGAGCGCATCCTGGACTTTTTTAAAAACTTCCAGTTTGATAATGGCTTCCTTGTCACCCGATTTTGCCACCTTCTCTACTCTGGTAACTCCGCGCTCTACAGTACTCAGGTCGGCTAGCATCAATTCCGTTTCTATGATGGAAATATCTCTTGCAGGATCGATAGATCCCTCCACATGCACAATATCATCATCATTAAAGCAGCGTACCACATGAAGTACTGCATTGACATCCTTTATATGACCCAGGAACTGATTTCCCAGGCCTTCACCTTTGGATGCTCCCTTTACAAGACCAGCTATATCTACCAGCTCCAGAAATGCCGGCACAACCTTATCTGTGGGGATAAGAGCGGTAATCCTGGCAAGCCGCTCATCTGGAACAGCTACTATTCCATGATTAGGATCGATGGTGCAGAATGGATAATTGGCCGACTGGGCGGTTCCGTTGGATAAGGCATTAAAAATTGTGGATTTTCCTACATTGGGAAGCCCTATGATACCTGCAGCAAGACTCATGAATTAAACTCGTTTCTAAATTTCTGTAAGGATTTTGTTGGAAATAACCTGGAATATAACGTAGGTGATGTAATGCACTGGCACCACACACTATTTTTACGATCAACAAATATAGATATTTGAAGCAAATTTGCCAATGTTCATAATCCGTGGGAATCGGGAATGTGGCTTAAACAGACACATTGGCTTTTTAGGAAAACTTTTTCTTTAAACAAAAGCCAGACTATAGAATACTAAATGTTAAAAGGGTAATAATATAGAAATATCAAAAAGTTCGGATATGAGAAAACTCAATTATTTAATGATCCTTATTTCGGCTTTTTTTTCAGGTTGTGATAAAGATACACCTGGTCCGATTCTGCCGCTATTGCCCAATAATGAATGTGTCTGGAACGGAACCGACAGTTTAGTCTATCTCCATTCCATTCATTGTTCAGAGGAGTTTAATGCCCTTGCCGGCCCACCGATTCTTCAGATTCACAGCAATGTAAATTCAGTAAAAGTGGTTTATGAGATCGCCACTGCAAAACTATATTTTTCATCCGCTTCTGCTTTTTATCTGCATTATGATTTCTGCAGGGAAATACTTGGCTATCCCAAATCGCATTCAGCATTTAATGCCGAACAGTATGTAAATGGTCCGGAGAGGCTTTATTATCTGGCATCTGTTAATCATTACAGCAGCTCGGGGATTTATACTCTGGAGTTTTTCTCAGATGACCGTGTCGATGCCAAAGGGCTTCAGACTGTCTATTCCTCAGTTGCAGATTCCTGCTTTTTTGGCCGGGATCTGAAATTTTTACCTACATCAACCAGACTTCAACAGTTAAGCAGCGAAGTCCCTGGAATATCGGTAATTGACGAAAGCACACTTTATGGTTCGCAGAATTATCAGGCTCTTAATCTGCAGAAAGCATACGGGTATTTGAGAAAAGTCAATATTTCCGATATCGGTTCTACTTACCTGGGACGTCATGACATAATAGTGGTCAATGGATTACCCCTGGATATTCCGGTTATAGCCGGAATCATTACCAATGTTTTCCAGACACCACTAAGCCATATCAATGTTCTCAGTCACAATCGAGGTACTCCAAATATGGCTCTGAAAACAGCCTGGGAGGATACCCTTATCTCCAGATTTGTCGATAAACTGGTATATTTAGAAGTCAGAGCCGACTCATTTCTTCTTCGGGAGGCATCCCAGGCAGAGGCCGATTCTTTCTGGAGCTTTAAAGAACCAAGAGAAACGATTGTCCTTGAATGCAGGGATGACAGCGCGGGCCTTTTTGACATGCAAGACCTGTCGCATGAATCATTAAACCTGGTGGGTGCTAAAGCTGCTAATTTTGCCGAACTGTCTAAAATAAAGATGGGAGATGAGTCGATGCCTGTACCTGATGCTGCATTTGCCATCCCTTTCTATTACTACCGCAAACATCTATCTGAAAATGGAATCGATACCTATATCCAGTCGATTCTATCCGATTCTCTTTTCAAAACCGATTACCGAAGAAGAATGTTTCTGCTTGAGAAACTGCGGGATACCATAGTAAACGCACCACTTGATAAACAATTCCTCAGGGAGGTAGAGGATAAGATAAGAACCGTTGGAAATTATAAAAGAATGAGATTCCGCTCCTCTACCAATGTGGAGGATATAGAGGGATTCAATGGCGCAGGGCTGTACGAATCACATACCGGTATCATAGATGACTCTAAAAAAACCGTAGAAAAAGCCATTAAAAAGGTATTCGCCAGTCTTTGGACTCTTCGGGGATTCGAAGAAAGGGATTACTTTAAAATCGATCATAACAGTGCTGCGATGGCAATTCTGGTACACCGGTCCTTTCCTGATGAAGAAGCTAACGGAGTGGCAATCACCGGTAATATCTATCTGCCGCTGTTGACGGCTTATACGATCAATGTGCAGATTAAAGATATAAGTGTAGTCTCACCTCCTCAGGGATTTATTGCAGATCAATTCCTTTTTCATATTGCTTCCGAGGATGCATTTGAAGATCCGTCCATTGAGTATATCTCTAAATCAAATATCAACAATGGTGAACCAGTGATGACAAACGAGGAAATTGTGCTTCTGGCAAAATGGCTCTTAGCAATAAACCAGCACTTTTATCGGATATTCCAGCCACCATTTCCTTCTCAATTGTTTATGATGGATGTGGAGTTCAAACTGGATGAAGAGCGGAAATTGTGTATCAAACAAGCAAGACCCTATTGAGGAATGTGAGATTTTGGATTTTAGAATTTTAGGATTTGGAATTTGCCGGAGAGATTGATGTTTAAAAATTATTGTAAAGTACAGTGCCTGTCGTTTCTCACTCTGCTTTATCTGGCAGGCTGGCCGATCCAGGCAAGCGATACCAACTCCGGGAGCAGCGAACGCAGTCATGAAGAGTGGAAAATAAAAAGGTTGTCCCAAACTCAATGTATTTTGACTCATTTCGATAGAATTGCCTGATGATTAAAAAAGTTCTGATTTATTCTCTGCTCTTAATTACTGCTATTGATTCAGAGACTCTTGTATTTCCTCCTTACGGTCATTCCTATGGAATAAGAAAAGCCAAACCAGCACATCTTTTTATGCTGTTAGGTCCCAGGACGTTTTTTGATGATCCACAGGGGTTGGCTACGACCCGACTGGAAGCCTGGGAAGATACTACCACCAAAAAAGATGATGATGAGGTGGTGGTGTATGGAGTTAATTCCGGACGGCATCAGATCATTTACAATACTTCCATGTGGACTCTGGGTCTCTATGGAGAGAAAGGGGAGGGGATTGATCAGTTTTGCAATCCAAAGGGAGTTGCTGCAGATCCAAAAGGGAATGTATATGTCGCTGATTCCGGAAATAACAGAGTGGTGCATCTTTTTAATCCCGGCAAGGAACTTCGGTGGGAAAAATCGTTTAACGGAAAGTTTTCCACCGATAAGGGATTGAAAGGCCCTTCGCGCATCTCTCTTGATCAAAGTGGCAATGTTTATGTAACTGATCCTGGAAACAGCAGAATAATAGTTTTTACAAAAGATGGAGAGTTGTTGAGAAAAATCCCCTCTGCCAATGATTACTCATTTGAAAAAGGGCCTACGGCACTGGTCGTTGCTGATGGTGCAAGCAGATGGAGTCACTTCAAAAAAGAGCATGTTATTTTCTGTGCAGACCTCAATGGAACCAGGTTGTGGAAAATAGATTTGAAGGGGAACGTGATTAAAAGAACGATCCTTCCGGAAAAATACCAGGCCAGCTATGCTGCAACCGATTATTATCATAATATATGGCTCACTGATACGTATAACCATTGTGTGCTCAAATATGATCACAACCTGCAACTGCTTGATATTTTCGGGAGTTACGGCACCGGAGACAACCAGTTTGTTGAACCCCGCGGAATTGCCATATACCAGCGTTTCGGACAAGTCTTTATAGCCGAAAAAAAAGGTGCCCAGTATTACTGGATCGGTACCGACTTGAAGAGTTATGAGCTGTCCCGACAGAGGCCGGGAAAATATGACTTGACTGTGAATGCTACTGAATTTAGCTTTGTAACTCTGTTTTCAGTTTCAGGCAATGACACATCATTTCTATTAAAGAAACGGATGATTTTGCCTGGAGGATATAGAATACCTGTGTTTCAGGCCGGACCTGAAATAATTACTCAGAAACAGTTGAAGTTGAAAATCGAGCCAACATACTCCTCATACACCTACAATGCCTGGTTTTTCCCGGTCAGTGTTAAAGAGTAAAAGAAAGAAAGGAATCAAATGGCGTTACGCAAAGAAGAGATAACTCGCAAGCTTCTGCATCTTTTTGCATTGGTTATGCCTGTTGGGATATTTTACTTTCCAAAATGGTCGCTTCCTTCATATCTTCCTCTGGCCATTTTATCTTTTGTTTTAGTAGGATCGATGATAATCGAAAGCCTGCGTTTTAGAAACCCTGCCGTACAGAAACTTTTTTTTCAATTCTTCGGTTCTATGCTTCGTGAAGAGGAGTCAAAAAAAACCACAGGTTCCACTTATGTGATTGGAGCCGCTGTTTTATGCAGTATTCTTTTCTGGAATACTCCTCACATATCGTTTATGGTGTTAAGCATGTTTATTCTGGGAGATGCCGTGGCTGCGATTGTAGGCTTGAGCATCGGGAAAATTAAGATAGGAAAAAAGAGTCTTGAAGGATCGATGGCCTGTTTTCTTCTTTGTATGACTTTATTTTATGCGGTTTTTCCTCTTCTTCCGGGAATCCTTCAGCCCTGGGGTGGTAAAGTCCCCATGATTATTGCAGTGGCTACTTCTTTGTCCATTACCATATTCGAACTTATCCCGCTGCGGATAACTCCTAAAATTGTTATAAATGATAACCTGGCAGTTCCGGTGATTTCCGGGTTTGTGATGCTTGTATTATCCAAAATGGTTTTTGGAGTCTGAAAACCCTGCCATAAGAGACTGAAGAGCAAAAGCATTTAGTGGGAGGAATCCAGATTTCCTCCGCTCCCCCTAACCTGTCTTTCGTACACGTATCGTATACGAAAAAAAGCAACATTTCCATAATAACCGCAACTCGATATCAGCTATCGTCTATATTTCTAATCGATTACCCATAAAAAAATCCAATTCCGGGTTTGGAAGAGTTATCCCCCTTTTTCGACCAGATCCGGTGCATGATGGTAACCCGACCCGAAAATTCAGGTCGGGTCTTTTTTTTTGCTCTGCTATCTTAAGCTGCTACTTTTTTGCCATTGTGAGATATACCCTTAAATCCACCTGCCCCCTAAATCCCCCAAAGGGGGACTTAAGAGCGTCCAAAGCAACATTTTATAAAACCCTATGGTCAAGTTCACAGTTACATTATGCGATCTTAAAGTCCCCATCGGGGGATTTAGGGGGACACCGGGACTTTTACTTTTAACAAATATCAGGATAATACAGACGATAGTGAAATGTCTATCTGAAGCAAAGGAAACGATTAAGCATTCGGATGATCTGGAGGCTGAAGTCTTTGAAAAGCTCCCGGTCCTGAGAGTTGAAGCTGTTCTGATCATGAATACCGTATTTGCTTTTGTCATAGATGGAAATAGATCCCATGATTCTTCCATTGAGGCGTAAACACATGCTGATAACTGATTTGGCAGCAGTTTGTCCATTCAGGAAACCGACACTTGTAAGGTCGGGGATAAGAACGGGGCAGGTGTAATTGATGACTTCAGAGGTAATGATTTTATCTGTACTCTCCAATTGCCTGACATGGTTTTGGCCCCTTAATGAAAATGATTCCAGGACTTCAAAACAGGTCATAACGTCATTGTAAAGACTCAGGATACAGCTTTCTGCCTCAAAAAGCAAACAGGTATTTATTACGATCAGTCTTGCAATATTACGGATATTGTGAATAGTGCAAAAGTCGGATGAAATTTCTGAAAATGCAGAGTATTTGATTGAATTCAGCCTTGCCCCTTCCAGAAGTGACAACTGGGCGAATTCACGTTCCAGATATTGGGCGATTTTTTTAAGAATTATTTTTTCGGTCTCCAGTTGAGCTTCCTGGTTTGCAATCAGTTGAAGCAGAATTAATCCGGAAATCTCATTGTTTGAAAAAAGCGGCTGGGCAATGAAACATTTTTGCAGATTCAGCTTTTTTAAAGGTGTGAAGTAGGTGAATTGCTCCCGGCAGCGAAGAGTGCGACCGGCAAAAAAGTCATTCAGCCTTATCATCTGGGTATATCTTCGGTTAAGATCATAGTAGCTGGAAGCCTGGACGTAGAAACTGTTGTTTTCTTTGTCAAACTGGTAAAGGTTGCATATTCTGCCATTTAGACTGTTAACCAGTTTCATCATCAGAAGATTTAGTCGCTCCTGAAGCGGGTAATTAAGATGCAGTATGTCACTGATACTGGAAATAAGAGAGTGAATAGTGGAGGTTTGTTTTGTTTTCAGGTATTCTCTGGAGGAATCTATTACTCCTGCAGCAAACTGAGCCAGATCAGCCGCATATTTGAGGTCATCGTAATCAAAAACCTTATAGCTTTTTTTACTGCTCAGGTTTAAAACTCCGATAGCCTGATTATTTATAAGAAGCGGGACCGAGATCGATGAAATAAGATCCTGCCGTTCTACAGTTGAAGCGTTTTCCTCCGGTTTGCCATTAAGAAGAAGTGGTTTACCGGTGCAGGCAACTTTACCGGCAATTCCTTTCCCAATTTTCTGTTCGGTGTTACTGATAATGGCTTCATCTATTCCATGTGCCATTTCGATTTTCAGCATCCGTTTCTTGGGATCGGTCAACATAATGGAACCACTGTCGGCATTGAGGGAGTTAATTGCCACCGAAAGGATAAGGGTCAGGCATTCCTTGATATCACGGGTAAGGTAGGCGGTGTGACAGAGATCCTTAAGGCCCTGAAGAACCTTAGCCCGGAAATTAGCTGTGTTGCTCTTATTTACCTCCGGAACAACCGAACAGAAAAGGAGCTTTGCATTTAATGCACTTAACACGTTGCAACTGGAGGATTTTATCTTCTGCAGAACGGCATCAACAGATGGGTCGGTTGATGCATTTATGATAAGATCCGGATTGTAGGAGTTAATGTACTGTAGGAACAGGGTTGTATATGGATCAATATTTCCAAGCACTTCGAAACGGTCTGGAATACATAACGCATCACGCATCTCGGCACATTCGGTGTCGGTACCCACTATAACTGCACGCAGTTTTATCGATCGGTTCAGCATAATAAACATTGAGCTAAGGTGAATTATTAGGTTGTTACGTTGTTGATATATAGTTCATTTCTTATACTTACAGCTAATGAAGTCTGGTTGGTTATAACCGATCCTGCCAACGGGTCTTTGAGTACCCTGCTGATCTTCTCCGGAGTATCGACTGTCCAGACTGCAGTAGAAAACCGCTTGGTGGTGCTGTCGAAATAATCCCGGTTAGAAAAGAATGTGTCATAATCCGGGCAGAGAAAGTCTACTCCTTTACTGTCATCATTAATCGTATCCATCGATTCAAACAGCAAACCGGTTTGCAGGGAACTGTCGGTTTTCTTGAGCTTTCTGAGTATAGATGGATTAAACGAGGTAAAAAAGAAGCAAGGCTTAACAGGTAAATCCGATAACATCTGAAGGATTTCCTGCTCGCAGTCTTCCTCTTTCAATTCTATATCCAGGCCGACTTTCCCGGAAAAGACCTGCAATATCTGTTTTATCTTTGGAACCTCAAAATCATGTTCTGAGGCGATACTTGCCAGCTCATTATATGTCAAATCACAAATACTGATCTTTTCAGAACCATTAATTATATAGGGGTCATGATGTGCTATCAGCAACTTGTCTCTGGTACGGCGCACATCGAATTCGATAAAATCGGCACCTGCCTGATATGCCCCGAAAAACGATTCCATGGTATTTTCATGTGCCAGCGATGGTGCTCCTCGATGAGCTATTATTTTTTTCATAAATATTCACTTATTTAAAAGAAATTCCAGTAAAAGACGTACTCCGAAACCGGTTCCGTATTGAGGTATTTCACCTCTGGAGCTGCCATTATTAAAAGAGGTACCTGCGATATCCAGATGTGCCCAGGGAATGTCATTGATAAACTCCTGTACAAATGCAGCACCGATTATCGAGCTGGCATAACCTTTTTTAAATCTGGAAAGATTTCTCAGATCACCAAGTTCACCTTTGAGAGAATCGCTGTATTCTTTGTATAAAGGAAGTCTCCAGAGACGCTCATTTGTGGTTTCTCCTGATTCGAACAACCTTTGTGCCAGTTCATCGTTGTTTGAAAACAACCCGGACACATACTCTCCGAACGTGGTGAGGATAGCACCGGTAAGAGTAGCAAGGTCAATGAGTTCCGATGGCTTATAGATGGCCTGGCAATAGGAGACGGCATCGGCAAGAATCAACCTGCCTTCTGCATCGGTGCTGTGAATCTCCACGGTCTTGCCGCTATAGGATCTGTAAATATCTCCCGGGAAAAAGGACTTGTTGCCAATTGCGTTGTGTGCAGCAGCTATCACTCCAATTACATTTACTGATGATTGCAGGCTCGCCAGCGCTTTCATCACCCCCAAAACAACTGCGGCTCCGGCCATATCCTCCCGCATGGTTTCTATGCTTCCGGTGGGCTTTAGATTCTGACCGCCCGAGTCGAAAGTGATCCCTTTTCCTACCAATGCTGTTCTGGTTTTGCGATTCGATCCATTGTATTCGATAATGATAAGTCGGGGTGGGGTAGATGAGCCCTGACCAACTGCACTGATAAGACCAAGCCCTTCACGTTCAAGCTCCTTCGGTCCGAGGACTGTCACTTTGACATTTTTAAATTTTTCCAGTTCACCGGCCTCTTTGGCAAACCTCTCCGGAGTGAGAACAGATGCATTTTCATTGACAAGATCTCTGCTGTAATTGACTGTTTCACAAACAATGGCAAGTTTCCGGACATCAGTGCTGCTGATATTGCCAATTAATTCGACAGTACCTACCTGATGAGCCTTTTCGCTTCTGTATTTGTCGAATTTGTAGGAGCCCAGTATTATTCCTTCGATAATAGCTTTACCGCTCTCAGCCAGAGCATCTGGTGAAGGTAAAACTACCGATATCCTGTCTCTTTTAAGTTCAATTGCTTTCTGAATTGCTTTGGCAGATACGTTTCTGATTATGGCGGTTGAGACCGAATCCCTCTCTCCCATGCCCCCGTATATTATGGTATTCTGTTCTGAGTATCTTACGCCAATTTCCCCTGCTTCAGCCATAAAATCCGGTATCCCAGTGGCTTGTTCCTTGAACAGGAATTGTATTTGTGAGGAAAAATGGATAGACTTTGACACTTTTATTTTCATGATGATCCTGTGAATTCAAATGCAAACTATTGGATTAATCTAAGCAATGATAAACAGGTCTGCTTAAATATGGTAAGTAATGAATATAATTTTCCGAAATTCTAAATCCGAAATCCGAAACTCGAAATCTAAAATTGGCTGCCTCCCGTCCTGTTTCGTATTTCGTGCTTCGTATTTCGTGCTTCGAATTTTCTCTTGCATACTGTTCAAATGTTCAGTATATTTGAGTATAGATCTCAACTGTGGAGGAAAAACCATGAAGTATGAAAATCAGATGTTTGAACAAACCATCGAACAGATGTCTCTTCCCCTTTTTCAGCCGTTGCGTCTGTGGAGTCCCCGTCCATCGAAAATTCGCGCAGATAAAAGCAGCAAAGGGATTGATGATACTCGCTTAATGACACCTGTCAGAACATTTGCAATGAAAGGCAGGTATGTGAATGATTCCCAAGGGGTACGCCGTATGGTAATTGCTGGAAAAATCTTTAAAACCGAAGGAGCATTAAGATTGTCATGACCGGTTATGAACTCACCTCTGAGCAAAAACGGGTTTACTCTTTTATAATCCGGTATCGTCAGCAGACTGGATTTCCTCCCACAGTCAGGGAAATAGCTCAGGGCCTGGGATATAAGAGTCCCAACAATGTTCGTCAGCATCTGAGGCTTATCGAACAGAAAGGTTTTATCCGTTTACTGGCAGGCAAGGCTCGTGGCATCGAAATTACTTCGTTTGAGGAAAACGTACCAGATGAGATTGATGAAGGGGTAGCGGTGCCTCTTATCGGTGCTGTTGCAGCCGGTAAGCCGATCACTGCCATAGAAAATGTGGATGGGTATCTGACTTTGGATAAATCGATATTCAAGGGTGAGGGGCTATTTGCGCTCAGGATAAAGGGTGACAGCATGAATGGTATGGGAATACTCAACGGGGATATAGTAGTAGTGCGGAAAAAGTCAACTGCCGAGCATGGGGAAGTGGTTGTAGTTATTATTGATGGGGATGCCACTCTCAAACGGTTCATTAAAGAGGGCAGTAAGATTCTTCTGCGGGCCGAGAACCCCGCATATTCTGATATTGTGCTTTCATCATCCAGTTCGATTCAGATTGCCGGTAAATTGGTTGGGGTGATCAGAAAGTATTGAGCCATGGATGTGATATCGAAACTGCAGGTGCTCTCCGATGCTTCTCAGTATGATCTGGCCTGTGCCTGTGGTACCGGCAATTCTGATCGTCGTCATCGTGGCAGTGATGGTGCCTGGCTTTACCCGGTTTCGCTTCCCAGGGGTGGTTTTTCGGTGATGCTGAAGACTCTGATGTCAAATGTCTGTGTCAATGATTGCAAATACTGTCCTTACAGAAACACGGTCGATCTTCCCAGGTGTACTATCGGTCCGGATGAGATGGCGCGTTTATTTATGCAGTATGTGTATCAGAAAAAAGTGTTCGGTTTGTTTTTAAGTTCGGGGGTGGTTAAATCGCCCGATTTCACGATGCAGTTACTGAACGACACTGCCAGGATTTTGCGGAAAAAGTATGAATACCGGGGTCATATTCATCTGAAGGTGATCCCTGGGGCATCTGAAGGAGCTATCGAAGATGCACTAGGGCTGGCCAATGCTGTTTCGCTCAATATTGAAACTCCTGGAAAGAAACACTGTGACACCCTCTCATCCAGAAAGGATTATCACCGTGATATCATCCGGCCGCTTCAGTTTATAAATGAAATGACTTCACGGAAACCGAAGTTCAGGATGATAAGGAAAACCACCCAGTTTATTGTGGGGGCATCGGATGAGACTGATGCGGAAGTGGTTCGATATACTGCAGGTTTATATAGCAGACTTAAACTGAACCGGGTCTATTTTTCCGCCTATCAGCGGGGGTTGGGAGATAAGAGTATCCCTGGGGAGTTAAGAGTTACCAGAGCCAGAGAGGACAATTTTCTCCGTGAGCATCGGCTTTACCAGACCGATTTTCTTTTGCGTTCCTATGGGTTTAAAACCGATGATTTTGTCTTTGATAAACAGGGCAATCTTGCTTTGGATAAGGATCCAAAGCTTGTCTGGGCTATGTCTCACCCGGAGTTTTTTCCGGTGAATATAAACAGGGCTGATTTAATGGCGCTTGTCAGGGTGCCTGGAATTGGTCCATTGACTGCGCGAAGAATTATTGAGCGGCGCAGGGAGTCTAAATTCAGTAACACAGATGCTCTTCCGTTTAAGGGAAAGCGTCTGCAGATGGCCAGAGAATTCATTTCTCTGTAGAGTTGCGGTTTATTTAAAATGACTGAATGCAAAAACAGTTCTTCGGTTGTCCGTATAGGCACCAGTGGCTATTCTTATAAAGACTGGGCCGGGGTGTTGTATCCTGTGGGCACCAGATCATCGGATTATCTGAAGTTGTATTCATCGGAATTTGATGTAGCTGAGCTTAATTTTTCCTATTATCGCATGCCGGATGCGCAGCTTAGTGCCAGGATGGTGTCGGTGACTCCACCGGATTTTCTTTTTTCGGTGAAGGCGCACAAGACTCTGACACATCAGTTCTCTTCGGTGGGGATCGCCTCCGATGTGGCTGAATTTGTAAAGGGGATAGATCCCATAGCGGAGGCATCAAAGCTGGCAGTGATTCTTTTGCAGTTTCCATTCAGTTTCCACTACAACCGGGATAACCGGGAGTATCTGAATAAGCTTTGTGCCCAGTTTGGGCAGTTGCCTCTGGCTGTGGAGTTTCGCAACCGCTACTGGCAGCGGAATTCGGTTTACGAGGGGCTTAAAGAACGCAATATTGCGTATGTTAATGTGGATGAGCCTGGTTTATCCGGATTGCCTCTTGCTCAGGATATTGTCACTTCCGGAACAGGTTATGTGAGATTTCACGGACGCAACAGTGGCAACTGGTGGACCGGTGATAATGTGAGCCGTTATGATTACTTCTATAACGACAGTGAGCTGGGGGAGTGGGTTCCACGGATAGAGGCTATGGCTGCGCAGGCACCTTTGGTTTTGGTGGTTTTTAACAATCACTCCAGAGGACAGGCGGTGGAGAATGCCAGAAGACTCCGGCAGATGTTGAGAGAGGAGAAGGAATAGAGATATTGAATATCGAATATCGAATATCGAATAACGAATATCGAAGTAAGAGAAACCCAGCATCGAACTCTTTGTTTATTTCGGCGTTTGAATTATGATGTAAGAAATTTAACTTTTAATTCTCTTATTCACTACGATATTCATTACTTCCATTTCGGTATTCGAATTGCGAGGTAAAAGAATTTAACCCTTGATTTGTTCTCTTTACTTCGATATTCGTTATTCCTTAGATTTGGCAACATGGAACGAACGATTCTTCACATAAACGTGGTAAATTTCTTCGTGGCTGTAGCCCGGGTTGTTGACCCATCGATTGCTTCATATCCGGTGGGGGTGAGGGCATCGGGTTCCCGCAGGGTTCTTATGGATGTTTCCTCTGAAGGACGCGAGGCGGGGGTGGTGCGCGGGATGACCGTAGAGGCGGCCAGACGTAAATGTCCTGATTTGCGGGTAGTCGATCCGGTGCCTTCAGAGTACCGGCGAGCAGAGAAATTTCTTTTTGAACAGGCTGCCAGTCTTTCACCTCTGGCAGAGCTTGCAGGTCCTGGACATCTGTTTATTGATCTGAGCGGTACAAAGCGGCTTTTAGGGCCTGCTGTGGATGTGGCAGATTCTGTACGCAAAAGGATAAAGCAGCAGTGCAGCTTTGATTGTACAGCGGGGCTGGCAACCAATCGTCTGGTAAGCAAGATTGCTACCAGGGTCATAAAACCGACCGGACTTTGCACTGTACTATCCGGATGTGAAGAGGATTTTATGTCACCGCTTCCGGTGTCTTTTCTTCCCGGACTTGAGCAGCGTTATTTAGAACAGCTTTTGCAGTTTAATTTGCGGCTGATTAAAGATCTGAACCGGATTCCGGCATCGACTCTTGCCACGGTGCTTGGACCTTCAGCATACGAAATCAGCCGCCAATCTCGTGGTATAGATGACACTCCGGTGAGGGAGATTCTCAAACCGGCTCCATCGGTGGCACAGAGGATCACCCTGGGAGAGCAGACAAACGATAAGACCCGGATCGCAGCAGCGCTCTTTGGTATGGTTTCTGATGCCGGCGCCAAAATCCGCAAGATGGGGCTGGCTGCCGGCAAGATTCGTCTGGGGTTGACCTATGCTGATGGATCTCAAGTCTCGCGTTCTCTTAAACTGTCAAGACCATTGCGGGGTGATCTGAGCCTCCATGAGCAGTGTGCAATGTTACTGGAGAAAATTTTTACCCGCCGGGTGCGTATTACAGAATTGACCGCCGATTTTCTGGAGTTAACTTTTCCGTACGGTCAGATGGATCTTTTCTCAGACAACCAGCGGGAAGAGAAGCTTATGGATGCTCTGGACTGTATACGGGATACGTTCGGTGAAAAAGCGATTAAGTACTGGGGACGCTCGGTTGCCTGAATTAACTGGGAAACTCCAGGGCTACTGTTGTATGGTCACAAACACAGAATCTTAAATAGAAACCAGGACTATTCAATGATTTTTACTCTGGAAAATCTTCTTTACTCCTATACAAAAAACGATCGTTTTTCGCTGGGGCCACTCTCCTTTACCTTGCGCTCAGATGTCATAACCGCTCTGGTAGGTTCAAATGGCAGTGGTAAAACTACCCTTATCCGGGTGCTTCTTAATGAGCTTATCAACTACGACGGTGTCTACACCATCGATTCAAAACCGGTACGCGATATTAATGGAACTGTTCTGTATGATTTTGGGATCGGTTATGCTCCCGAAGATCCACTGCTTGATGAACAGTTAAGCGGTTACGAAATACTCTGCATTATTAAAGAGATCCATCGTATAAAAGATGAAATCTTTGAAAACAACATCGCTCAATTCCGCCATCTGTTTCAGTTGGAATCCTGGTTCGATACCGCGCCATGTAAAGAATATTCTCAGGGGATGCGCAGAAAGGTTTCTCTGATGATCGCATTTCTGAGTGCATCCGACTATCTGATTATCGATGAGCCCACAAACGGGTTGGATCCGCTGTCAGTTTTCGGAATAAAGAAACTTCTGGCACAGTACAAAGAGCAGGGGCGGGGTGTGCTGGTTTCTTCACACATGCTGGATTTTGTGGAGAAAATAGCTGTAAATATTCTTATTCTCAAAAAGGGTAAGATCGCATTTGCCGGCACTGTTAAGGAGCTTATGGAACGCTGGCCCGGCAAAGGTCTCGATGAGATCTATTATCATCTGTTTACCAGTACCAGTCCTTTGGAGGAGCGGCCAGTCTGATGAATAGTACATCGGTTCAGAAGCATTTAATAAGGAATCTGATCGGGCCGCTTTCCAGAAAAAAACGTTCCATCTCAAAGGGTATTGCTTTGGGGGTATTGTTATTCGGGCTCTTTGAATTTTTATCCATGGTAAATCCTAATGCTCCCCGTATCCCGGTCCCCTGGCTTCTGGGGTTGACGATATGGATCTCCCAGGTTGCCGTATTCATTAAAATAGCGGTTTTTCTGCGCTATCCGAGGCGGGAGGATTTCTTTTTTGTTATGGCACTTAGCAATGACCAGCGCAAAGAGCTGGCTTCTGCTTCAATGCTTTTGGTGCATAATGCAATTACTCCCTTCATCTGTTCTTCACTGGGCACAGGCATATTGCTTGAGTTTTTTGTTTTCAGGGAGCGTTCATTTATAAATCTTCTGGTGTTGCCTTCTGTGGTTATTGCCGTGGTGTGGCTCATTTTCATAATTTCTGTAAATTTGTTAAATCGCGGCTTTGTTCGTCCATCGGCTCAGGATGACCGTCGCTGGGGCCATTTTGTGGCATTTCCCTCTGTCTTGTCTTTGTTGATAGTAAAAATCTCCAGGGCGATCGGTTTTTTCGCACCGCAAAAGATCAGGCCATTTGTGATCAGAAATGTTATGTATCTTCTGCGAACCGATCCGCTACAGTTTCTCTTATTTACCTGTGCAGCTCCTGTACTTCTTCTGTTATTTATGATTCTGATCATTAAACAGTCTTCTCCCTTTATGGAGTTTTTCACTCTTCTTGCAGTTTTTGTTATTAACTCATATTATTCATTCAATCTTAAGGAATCTTCAGTAATACTTAAGCGGTGCCCATATTACCGGTACGATTCGCGGCTTGTTCTTTGGGCACATCTTTTTACGGTTGCCATTTTTTCATCTTCATTTATACTGGTTTTCTCAGGCATTGTAAATGTGCATTTGATTTCTGTAAGCGGTATGATACGCATGCTGACTTTTCTGATCGCATTTGCAGCAACACTTTTCATAAGCAGCAGAGCAGTGCTGCATCCGCAAAGAAAAGATTCGGAGTCAGCGATCGATTTTATCTTCTTTATTCTGGCAGTGGCCACCGGACTTTTTGTTCCCTTGTATGGATGGATATTTCCCTTGTTGGGAATTGTTGCAACCGTTCTTCTGGAATGGGAAACGAT
>JAAYPC010000075.1 GCA_012519985.1 Fibrobacter sp. | reverse complement strand
TTTCGTTTTTTCTTGTTTGGAATTTGAATTATTGGTTGTTGGGATTTGTTTAGGGTTTGGAATTCCGTGCTCCGGCTTTCTTCCACTTCGATATTCGTTATTCGTTATTCGATATTCGATATTCTTTATTCGATATTCTTTCCCAGCTCTGTTTTTCAATTCAACAGAATCCTATATTCTCAGTAATACTCAGTAATAATCAGGAATCAGAATCAGACACTGGAGCTCTTTATGTATTTAAAAAAAACGTTTTCCATTTTTATTACACTTTTTTTTGCAGGCTCTGCATTTTCCCATACAATCGACCTGCCCCCGTCTTTGGTTGCACCAGGTGAAGAGATCAAAACCATAAAATCAGGGATAAATTTCGGAGAGGGACCGGCAGCGGATTCTGAAGACAATCTGTATTTCACCGATAGAGATCCCAGTAGGATTTGGAAAATTACTCCCCAGGGCACTGCAACTGTTTTCCGTAACGATGCCAATGGTGCCAACGGAATGGTTTTTGACCCGGAAGACCACTTAATCGTCTGTGAAAAGAACGGATTAACAAGAATCAAAAGAGACGGAACCGTGACCACACTTTTTGCCGCTGATACGTTTGGTTCCGAAGGCCCCAACGATCTTACTCTCACCTCCAATGGCTCCATCTTTTTTACCAGCTCGGTGTGGAATAGCAATGGAAAGGTCTATTTCTGGGATTCAGAAACTAAGACTGTGAAAACTATTCTGTCTTTCACAAATCCGCCAAACTATCCCAATGGAATCGAATTCATCGAAAGTAAAAAGCTTCTTTACCTCAACATTACACAGAAAGACTCTGTATTGAAATATCAGGTCAATGATGACATGAGTGTCACCAAAATCGGCGGATTCTGCAGGACTCCTTCACCTGATGGGCTTGCCATAGACAGCAATGGCAATCTCTGGATCGCCAATACCAACGGAAATCGTACTGTGACTGTTTTTGACTCAACAGGTGCTAAACTTGGCAGTATCAGTATCGATGGTCAGCAGAGTATTCAGAATTGTGCCTTTGGTGGTTTGGACAAAAAGACTCTCTATATCACCGGAAAAACTGCAGTTTTCAGTCTTAGAACCCTTGTGGCTGGAAGAAGTACCACAGGTGAGATTCCTGTGAAGGTTATAGGAAATGGCAAAGAAAGGGTGCAGAGGGGAAAGCATTTCACAAATAAGGGCAATGCCTCTTTAACCCTGTGGTCCATAGATGGTAAACTTATTGGAAATTACAGGTCAGGAAATTCGGAAGTATTCACTAAATCAATGATATCGCAGGTATTACGAAAGTTGCCGTATCAGCTAAACTCCGGGGCCTATATTTACAGTTTGAGGCAAGATGGGGTCGAGTTAAGCGGAATCCATCTTTTCAGAAAGACTGAGGCAGAGTTTCGGTGACAGTGTGAAAGGGTTAAACCTCTTTCTGTCGATCATTAGGAAGGGATCTGTGGGCATTTGACGCAACACTTTTTTAAGGTCTACTGGCCCTTTTAGTTCTACCGGTTACTCTTTTTTTCTATATTAGCGGGGAATATGAAACCTATTAAAGAGTATCTGGAGTACCGGGAGTTTTTAAAGGATTTTTACCTGCTCAAAAAGCAGGAAAACCCGGTTTTTTCATTGCGTTATATGGGAAGCAGGGTATCGGTAGATCCCTCGCACCTGCTTAAAATCTTTCAGCTTCAGCGGCATATCGGAACCCGCCTGATCGATTCATTCATTGCTCACTGCGGTTTGAGTGGTACTGATGCGGAATACTTTTCGAATCTGGTACGGTTCAACAAGGCCAAAACCGAAAGTGACAAAAAGACCTACTACGAAAGGCTGATTGCCTTAAAAGGGGTCAATGCGCAGGCCCTGAATAAAGATCAGTATGAATTCTATACCAAATGGTACTATTCTGCAATTCTGACACTTCTGGATTTCTATCCATTCCGGGGAGATTATGCAGCGCTGGCTGAAAAGCTTTCTCCGCCTATTACCGAGGCAAAGGCCCGCAAATCGATACGTCTTTTAAGTGATCTTGGACTTATACGCAAGAATGAAAATGGCATCTGGGAATTGACTCACCAGATAATCACCACCGGAGAGAAGTATCGTTCTGATGCAGTTAAAGCTTTTCAGGAATCCACGATGCAGTTGGCTGTTCAGTCGCTATACCGCCATCCTGCCGAAAAACGCAACATCTCCACTGTTACAGTGACTATTGCAGAAAAAAAACTGGATCAGATAAATCAGATTATTGCTCAATTCCGGGAAAGTTTACTGAAAGTAGCCCGTGATGAAACTGAGCCGGATAAGGTGTATCAGCTTAATATTCAGTTTTTTCCTTTGACAAAGTAAAGAACCATATATGGCAGTACTTTATAGAATCGCTCTTGTTAATTTGTTTTTCGTTGCAGCAGTCTGTTTTATGGGCTGTTCTGAAAAGCTGGCAGGTGCGGGCTCGGAAACAACCAACGGCATAACCGGATGTGTTGTTCACAAAGATGGCACAAAGGCAAATCAGGTTACGATCCGGCTGTTTCCGGATGATTTTGATCCTTGCAAAAATGATACCTCTGATCATCTGTTTACTACCAAGACCGATGATTCAGGGCAGTTTAAATTTGAAAACCTCAAAGCAGGAAGCTATTCTCTGATAGCCAGAAATCATGATCACTCATTATGCGCCAGAATCACTGACATACAGGTAGACACATCGGATTCACCCATTGAGCTTGCAGATTGCAGTCTGGATTCCGCAGGTTCGCTTGTGATTGATTTTTCAGCAACCCCGGAGTCTCTCTCAGGGTATTGTTATATTCCTGGTACCGATATCTATTCGTTTGCAGATTCCAATATGGTTATAAAACTCGATCGGATACCTGCGGGACTCTTCGATGCGGTATTGTTTGTTTCATCGGTTGACTCAGGCATAATGGCTGTTTGCAGTTCTGTATCTGTAGAGCCCGGGCAGAGAATAACGATTTATAATCCGGGATGGAAATATAGCAGAAAGATCGGTTTTAACACTTCTGTTACCGGAGCAGATATTGCCGGCGATCTTTTCGATGTCCCGGTTTTGCTGCGGTTAAATGGGAACAATTTCAATTTCTCTGAAGCCAGTTCAATGGGCGCGGATCTGATGTTTACAACCACCGATAACAGACAAATTGTCCATGAGATTGAAAAGTGGGATCCACTTTCCGCAAATGCAGAGATCTGGTTGCGAATTGATACACTGCGGGGCAATAGTAAAGATCAGTTCATTTTCATGTACTGGGGAAACCCTCTGATCTCACAAAGGGAGACAAAAGAGCAGGTGTTTGATACTGCAGCGGGTTTTCAGGGTGTATGGCATCTGGGAGAGGATGATAAGGATACCGTAAGAGATGCAACTGCAAACCGGTATTACGGTATTTCACCGGATACTGCAGTACCGGCCAGAGTTCAGGGAATTATCGGTGATGCACGGGGTTTTGATGGTATCAGCAGTTTTATTATCATGCCAAATACTGCAGAAAGCAAAATCAATTTTGAGCGCAACAGCCAATACACTATCTCTGCATGGGTCTACGTTGAGAATCCTGATGAGTTCTCTCATGTCATCGTATCCAAGGGTAATACCCAGTATTTTCTGTGGCATACTTCAATTCATCTCAACTCTTCACTCTGGGAGTTCGCCGATTACCGCAGTGAATCTGGGTGGGATCTGGCAGTAACAGGGATGTCCTATGGTGAATGGGTGTTTGTTGTGGGCGTACACGATGACACTTCACATGTGCTTTATATCAACGGAGAGCGCGCGGATACACTTATCAATAATCCATTCAGCACGGCTCGTAATAATCAATACGATCTGATGATTGGCCGTTTTGCACAGGTCATGGCTTCTCCTGTCAGGGATGAAGGATACTGCTATTTTAAAGGGATAATAGATGAAGTGCAGATCAGCAGTGTTGCCAGAAGTGCCGAGTGGATCAGGCTTTCCTATAGAAATCAGAACAGAAATGATTTGTTAATATATTTCCCTTAAAATAAAGGAGGGTTCAATGTCATCGATTGTATCATTTGGTTCCAGGCAGTTGAGAAATGCTGTATTGTTTGCTGTTGTGATTGTTTCACTATCGTTTGGTAAAACTGATCTTCTGGTGTTTCTGCTATCCGGTCAGTCCAATATGTGCGGTGCAGGGGTAGTAAACGAACTTCCTGCGGAGCTTAAAAAGCCGGTTGACAGTGTGATTATCTATCTGGCATCCGAAGGTGATGCGAACAAATTGAGGAAGTGGTTGACCCTTGAGCCAGGGTTTGGGAGTTCGCAGTTGAATGGGGGGAAACCGGCTTTTGGACCGGAACTGTTATTCGGCAAAACAATAAGCGATTCCTTGCCCGGTATTAAAATCGCAATAATAAAAGATGCTGTATCTGGTACTTCGTTGGCTGACAATAATGGATGGCGACCACCCAGTTCCGGAGGCTCAGTGGGTACTCTTTATTCCAATATGATGAAACATATCAAGGATGCGTTTGATGCTCTGGATACAAGCAAATACACGATTCATATGGGTGGTTTTGTCTGGCTTCAGGGGGAATTTGA
>JAAYPC010000074.1 GCA_012519985.1 Fibrobacter sp. | reverse complement strand
TTGCGCATGCTATCGAATTAGGCACCAAAGCAGGGCTAGTGGAACCGGATGAACAAAGGATGATTACAAGGATTTTTGAATTCGGGGATCGTCAGGCACATTCAATCATGACACCCAGAACCGATTGTGTATGGCTGGATATTTCTGAGAGTTTCGATGAGAACCTTAAAACTGTGCTGGATCACCCCTACTCCCGTTACCCGGTAATCAATGAAGATCCGGATAGTATAATAGGTATAGTGAATGCCAGAGATATCCTTCATATAAAAACGATTTCAGAGAAAAATCTTTCTCTCAATAATTTTATTCAAGCCGGGCTTTTTATCGCAGAACATATAAGCGTGTTAAAGGTTCTTGAAGCATTCCGACAGCATCCCCCGCATTTTGCCATAGTCATTGACGAATATGGAGGTTTTTCCGGTATCATCACTCCGTATGATATTCTTCAGGCGGTGGTGGGCGAGCTGCCGATAAAATCAGAGGAAAGTGTTCCTGCAATTCATAAGGACATTGATGGTTACTGGAATATTGATGGTGCTTTACCGGTGCAGGAGTTCAAAGTCTATTTCAATATTGATGAGTTGCCCGATGAACAGCGCTATGGAACCATTTCCGGTTTTGTAATGCTAATGCTAGGCCATGTTCCCAAAACCGGAGATTTCTTTGTCTGGAACGGATACGAATTCAAGGTCACAGAGATGAAAGATCACCGGGTTAACCGGATTCTGTTGCACTTGAAGGAGAGCTCTGCTTGATGTTTCTTTTTTAGAAGGGGACATAGCTTTATTACAGTATGATATGGTTTTTGATGGTCAAGATCTTTGGTGATGAGAAACGATCAGCTTGTTACAGAAAGAAGGGTCATAAAAAATATCCCTTTATTTGTGTGTCTCAGGAATGCATTTTAAATGTTTTCGGATCTAGCCTGTGTTGCGATACCGAGAAATAAATATATCCTGTTTATTATCTTTATTAACGATTCCAGCCTTTTCATCTTCCATTTTCAGCCTTAAGACAACATCCTCACCATTATTGTCGGGATAGCAGTGCCAAAGCCTTCTCCCATGGCTACAGCTCATCGGAGTTCTAAGAGTAATGAGATAGCAGTAATGTTAAGTAAGTTGGAAAATTTATCAGAAGTAATTGAAGAACTATCAAGAAATCACCAAACAGTTTTAATTGGTAATATCACCTGTTTTGTCCCTTGCATCTATATACACTTTGAATTATCTTAATATTATGTTCTGTTAATATCTTTGTTTAAATAAGTGCGGAAAAGATTACGGGTATATGCTTCAGAACAAGGAGTAAGGACCAGACTGGGAACGTATCTGGGCACGGAAACGGCGTTATCTTAGAAATATACAGGAACTTTTAGGTCACTCCAGAAGTACGACTACTGAAATTTATACTCATGTAAGCTTTAATAAAATAGGCAAGATACGCAGTCCGCTTGCATATCTTCGGGAAAAAAGCGGCAGGGTATGGAATAAACGTACAGTGCAGATTGTATGAACTTTTTTTCGTACAATCGGAAGTTATATGCAATGCTAATAATCTACATACATTTTTTTAGGAGGGTATTTTTATGAAGTTTTTTTACTTGGGATCCTTAATAACATTAATTTTTTTCTCCTGTGAAGCAAACCCGATTAGTGAATATGAACAGTACAAAATGGGCTATCTAGAAATGACACCTGGTAATACATATGACTTAACACAAGGAGATTTATTTTTTATTGAAGTTGAATATAGCACCATCCCTTATCTTTGGGAATATGATATTGATAGTAATGTTCAATTACTTGACGAAAAAACATTTGATTTAAATGATCCAGATATAGTTGGCGGATCTGTAAATCATATATATCGTTTTCAATATGTAGGGAATGGTTTTTCTATGATTAATTTCGCATTAGTACAAATTGTAGAACCCTTCGAAGTATTAGAGACAAGAGATTATTTTATTGAGTAATTTTTATTAGCACTGCATATAACACAAAATTAATGCTCCGCTCCTCGGCCTAGCGGCCTGCGGTGCTCGGGGTTCGGTGACGCGGAACACCGCGTCCCTCACCCAAATCCTCGCGCCCCGGTTGGGCGCTCGGACTTCATCAATTTTAACGTT
>JAAYPC010000073.1 GCA_012519985.1 Fibrobacter sp. | reverse complement strand
GCCTGCGGGCCGAAGCGTCCTCGTGTAGGCCCGAAGGACCGGAGGACGAGGGATTCGAACCCCCAAGCGGTCGCCCGCGACGGTTTTCAAGACCGTTGGATTACCATTATCCTAGTCCTCCAAAAAAAAGTCTTTCAAATATAGCTTTGTGCAGCAATTGGTGCAAGGGTATGAATTATTGATTGGGGTCGGACTGCGGTTAACTACCCTAAATTCATATCATTAACCAATTGCAAAAGGCAATTTTTAAGCGCTTATTAAAGACGGTAATTTATGGGATTGGTTAAAAAGAGGATTTCTACGGTGAACCCTAAAGGAATAGATAACACTCAAGTGACTACTCAGATATTGAAACAAATAGCTGTTAAGAAAACAAAATAATGCCTAATCAAATAAATCCTGAAAAATAAGGAGTTTTTTTAATACCGATTCTTCGTTTAAATACCTTTTCAGATTACTTCTGATCAGATATTTATTTGACATTGGTACGTTATTTTTTCACCATCAGATAGCTGAGTAGTTACGTGCTCAAGGAAAACAATGTGTTTGAATCATTTGGGAATTGATTAAGCGGTTAAATCTTTACGGTTAACAGGGCATACTCAATGGTTTAATAAGGAGATAGGCCAGGTCCGACCCCAACCCAGACTCTACCCAACCGATACTCCTCTCTGGCAAAAAAAGGCAGATAACTGTTTTTGTGATATAACCAGATCTCATGAGTTCTGTCTTGAAGACTTTTTCCCTGGGGAATATCAAAATAGAACTCCTCTTCATATATCCCATCCCCCAGTTTTTCCAGCTCGACCAGAGTATAGGATGTCAGATGAAGCACCCTGATAGTGTCTTTAGTAACTTCATCGATAAAAAATGAGATGAACGCACTTCCCCTCAAATCAGTGCAACCCTTACTAAAAGAGGATCTCATCAGAAACCCGTTTCTGAATCGGCCATACTCAGCTCTGATAATTGAATATGATTCTTTCGGGTAATTTTTTACCTCATCCTTACGCTTCAGGCTAAAGGGCATATCTGCTTTGGGATCGGTAGTTTTGGCCAGAATTATCAGACCGTCCAGATTACACTTTAACTCGAAAGAATCGGCTTTAATCAGGTTTGCGGCTCGTTTACGATTAAAAAGGAGGCTGTCATAATCACGCTTTTCAAAAAAGTCGAACAGATAAAATTGAGCATTCATGCTGTCACTTGGGTATGGATGAATAAAAGCCCACACCCTGTCAGCCATTTTTGTCATCAGATGCGCATCCGATGCAACCGGAACTTTTTTGGGAACAAACCTTATAAGAGAATCAACTATTGCATCGTGTCTGGAATATTGGTAATGAAAAACATTGCGTTTCTGCGGATTAAACATCTCTCTGATATTAATTCCGATTGCCGATTGTCGGAAAAGAAACATAAAAGCTATCGATGGTAACAGCGTTCCAAAAAGGGCATGATAGAACTGTCTTTCCGCTTTTATCCGGGAGATTCCTTCCACCAGAATAATAAAAACCGGTGCAATCATAATCGCGTGCCGATGAAAAAGAACTGAACCAGAAGCTATAAAGATTATCATTAAAGGCAGCAGTAGAATTAAGCCGCGCAGAAACTTCAGAAGAGTAATATTCAGGATCACCAATATGATAAGTACAAACTGAAATCGTGATGAAAAGAGATTATTCAGGAAATAAGTTAAATATCTGAACAAAACAACCACAGGATTATTATCAGATGTATTTACGACATGAGCAGCCAGATTGAGATGGTACTCTTTTGCTCCAAAGATAGTCTGAATAACCGGGGTAAAAACAAAAAACTGGGCAACAGCAAGCAAAATAAGTATTGACGAACGTTTTTTGTCTCCGTCGATTATCATCAATGCCAAAAGCAGGTTGAAAAGAAATGCATGTTCCTTGACCGACATCCCAAGGACAATAAATAACCAGAAAAAAACATATTTTTTTCTGCGATAGAAAAGCCATGCCAGAAGATGTGGAGTGATGATAAACGAATCTGCATGAAATTCGAAAAGATTTATTGCAGCCAGCAGAGGAAACATCCAATAGCATAATGACAGAATTACTGCGGTTTTTTTACTGATATTTAGCTGAAGCGCCAGCAGATAGACCACAACTCCAGCAGAACCGATAGCTATTGTTTGCAGAATCAGAAGAGTATATGCAGAAGGGAATAGAGCAAAAAAAGGCAGGAAAAGAAG
>JAAYPC010000367.1 GCA_012519985.1 Fibrobacter sp. | reverse complement strand
GCCTGTACAGCCGCCTGTTTTCAAAGTAATCACGGTATCCCGAAAACAGAAAGATCCGCATCCTGGTATATGCATGATACCATTTGCAGAAGATGATATCAGAAGATCAGGAAATCCGTCGCTATTCAAGTCGGCCACACGAAGACAATTCGCATCTGAAATTTTGGTAGATACAATCTTTTTAAGTGAAAATCCGGTGTTCCTGGTCTCATAAAGCTCAACGTCTCCATTTCCTCGCAGAATCGCCAGATCGCGATCACCGTCACGATCATGATCATCACAGGCAACACTCTCATCCGGACCAATGGTGACATCCTTACCGGCTATCTTAACTGCCGTTTCGATGCCAAAGATCAGAGGAGAAGCGTCATGCAGTTCAATGGTATCGGTCAATTCGCTTCCCTCAGGTACGGTTATGGTAACATATTCGGTCCTTTTTCCCTCTTCACTGACTGCAATAGTCATGATACCAGTTCTAACCGAGCTGATTATCCCAGGACCAGTGATAACCTGTTTTCCAACCCAGCCGCTGGTTGCATTGCTATACACACGGGCGCCGGAACTGATCCCGGTTAATCTGACACTGCCAGCCTCAACAAAACGTGCCTGTATTGTTGCATCACTGTTGACTATTACCAAAGTAGTTTCCATCTGAGCTGCCTGAATGGTCGCCGATCCGGAAGTCACATTCCAGGCATCGAAAAAGTAACCGGACTGACTTTTCGCACACACTGCAATGGTATCACCTGGAAGTACGGTGAATGTCCCCTCCGGAATTACTGTCCCGTTACCAACAGGCTCTACGGTAAGTGAATACTGCAGATACGCATTAACAGTCTGCGACTGGGTCGAGCTGCCGTATTGCCCGCTGATCTCGAGAGTTACAGTGTAAATTCCTGGTGCATCGTAGGTAGAACCGGGTTCTGCTGAGTTGATGTAGTCCCATCACCGAAGTGCCAGTTCCAGGACACTACGTTTCCCTGAGAGAGATCGGTGAAGGCGACTTCGAGCGGAGCGACAATGGAACTGCTGAAGTTGGCGATTACTTGTTGATGAACAGTTACGTAGTTAGTCTTTACTATAGAGTCTGTGCCGGCAGAGTTTGAAACTCTGAGTTTGACACTGTAAACACCGGCTGTGGTATAGGTATGAGTATCATTTTGCGCCGTACTGGTTGAACCATCGCCGAAATCCCATTGCCACGTGGTCGCATTGTCTGTGGACTGATCGGTGAAACTTACCTGAAGCGGGGCCTCACCCTCCAGGGGTGCAGCGGAAAATGCAGCAGTGGGAGTAGGAAAGAAACCATCAGTGTAAAAGGTTCTAACTTCAGACCATGCACCGGTTACGCCTGAACTGGTTGCTCTGACACGCCAGAAGTATTGTTCACCAGTTGTAAGGACGCGAGGGTTAATAATGGTGTCACTTAAACTGCTTTGATTTACAACTAATGATGAGAAATTAGAATCAGTTGATACCATGAGATGATAGATAGGGTTATACCCTGCATATCGATTCCAAATACAGGTGAGGTCGGGAGGTGTGAGGATTGAATTATCAGAAGGGGAAACCAGGCTTATGGCAGGTCCCAAATTAAATACGACTGGTTTAGGATATTTTACCTCATTTCCGAGCTGACTATTCTCATTATTTCCAAAAGCCCAGAGTGTGCCATCATTCTTCAAAATCAGACTGTGATTGGATCCTGCCGTCACATTCTGAACTTCATCCATTATCTGCACTGGTGTGGAGCGATCCGTTCTACTTCCGTCACCAAGCTGACCATGCTCATTAGATCCGCAAGCCCAGAGTGTGCCATCATTCTTCAAAATTAGACTGTGATTGGATCCTGCCGCCACATTCTGAACTTCATCCATTATCTGCACTGGTGTGGATCGATTCGTTTTACTTCCCTCACCAAGCTGACCATAACGATTATATCCACAGGCCCAAAGAGTGTCGTCATTCTTAAGAATCAGACTGTGATTAGATCCTGCAGCTACATTCTGAACATCATCCATTATCTGCACTGGTATGGAACGATTCGTGTTACTACCGTCACCGAGCTGACCAGATTCATTATATCCACAGGCCCAAAGAGTGCCGTCATTCTTAAGAATCAGACTGTGGTAATCTCCTGCAGCCATATTCTGAACATCATCCATTATCTGCATTGGTGTGGTGCGTGTCGTGTCACTTACGTTACCGAGCTGACCATAACGATTATATCCACAGGCCCAAAGAGTACCATCATTTTTAAGAATCAGACTGTGATAACCTCCTGCAACAATATTCTGAACATCATCCGTTATCTTCACTGGTATGGAGCGATCCGTTTTACTTCCGTCACCGAGCTGACCATAATTATTATATCCACAAGCCCAGAGTGAGCCATTCCTTTTAAGAATAAGACTGTGAAGTTCTCCTGAAGCTATGTGTTTTACATCACTCATGACCTGTACGGGTGTAAAATTAGAAGCAGTAGTCCCATCGCCAAGCTGACCATACCAGTTATATCCGCAAGCCCATAATGTACCATCATTCTTGAGAATGAGGCTATGGTATTTTCCTGCAGCTATGTATTGTATACCACTCATTATCTGAACTGGGTAAAGGCGATTTCTGGTAGTACCATCACCTAATTGTCCATGTTCATTATTTCCACAAGCCCAGAGCGTTCCGTCACTTTTCAGTATCAGACTATATCCATTTCCAGCAGCAACCATCGGAGTAACCGCCTCTACCATTCCAACCCGGGAAACAATACCCAACAACACGAGTAACAAAATTCTTCGATGTACCATTTTTACTTATCCTCAATAAACAGTATCAGTTGCTCCTAATCCTGAAATTCCACTTTTAAGTTTTTCCGGCAATAGTAATCGAGCAAGCGCCGTTTACATCTAAACGAGTTGAAAATCAGAAAATTCGGAAAGCATGTTTATATTAAAGTAATCAAATCTGAATAAAGATTTTATTTAAAAAGGTCATGTTAACTGAAGCGGTACAAAAAAAACAGCTTGTATAACTGAGGTAGCATATCTGAATAATTAAAAATGAGTATTTACCAGATACATCTACCATTCACCAGCAAAATAACTTAAGCCATTTCATTTTATTGCTAATTATAAATTAATCCACTGATATGTCCTATAATTTTGTGCGCTTTTTCTCTGCGTTTTATGGAAAAAGATTTTGTTACATTGGAAAGACTTCTCCTCCAGGAGTCGTCGAAGTGACAGTAAACGATGAGACGTCGAAGGAACGGTCTGCTAAGCCGTGTTGAAATTTTACATCTGGGGTGTTTTGATGCTTTCTACCACAAAAAGCGCGATACATGGTACCCAATGTGAATTCCATATTCATTTTTTTAGTATTGTAAAGAGTGTATATGGTACCGGCATTAATCTGCAAACCATCAGCTTTACTGTATGGCCTTCCTTCAGAAAAGCTCCCCGACTCGAAATCCTGGAGCATCGGAGCAGGAGAACATTGGTAAAGAATCGCAACGATTGGAAGAATAATAAGCGATTTGAGATATCTTCTAACTTTCATAAAAATGCTCCTATGGACACCGAAGGAATGTTCCTCCTGGTTGAATATTTCTCTTTTGATCGACCCTAAAATAAAAGGGTAATCGCATACCCCCAAAGTGCAAGTTGCCGAGCAATACGAATCATCTATATTTTTTTGCCAATATAAAATATGTATCCATAGTAATCTTTATATTTATCATAAAGTAAGGCATGATGCCTTTCGTATTTTATAAATTCTTCGGCGGTTTTGTTTCCTTTGTACTTATTCAGGAATGCTTTTTGTACTTCTATTGCCGGTTTGAAGAAATTCTCAGTCCAGCAGATTTCAGGCAATATGAATGATGCCACAACTGCATAACCAGCCTTTTGCATCTGTGCAATTTTTACAGGGATGGTGTCTATTTCAGGATATGCTTCATTCCAGAAATCAAATATCTCCTGTGGCTGTTCTTCAGTAAACCATGATGCTTCTGTAACAGCTACATAGCCCCCTTTTTTCAAAAACCGGTTCCAATAGTTCATACCTTTCTCGAAACCGATATTATATATTGCTCCTTCACTCCAGATAAGGTCCAGTTCATTTAACTCAAAATCAAGTTTATCCATTGAACCAACCACACCTTTAACTCTGCTTTGAAGATTCAACTTTTGCACATTGTCATTTAGCTTGTCGATAAAATCAGGAAACAGATCGATAGCAGTAATATTTCCCGGAGTATTTTGAGCTAAAACTATAGTCTGCTTCCCAGTACCACAGCCAAGATCAACAATTTTCGATTTTTCGTTTAAATTATCGATAAAGCTCAATGCTTTTATTGTTGCTTCATTACTTCCCGGCCCCTGACGATCCAATCCGGAAAAATATTCGCAAATCATTGCGACATCAAAATCGTGGATATTATGCTCGTTTTCGCTCATTTTGTGCTTTCCCTTTTAATGTGTTCAATATTATAAATAATTTTTTTTAGATACTTTCCTGATTTGAAGGAAAGAAGTGATTTCATACCGGAATGCATCAAATCATAAAGTTCTAAATCTCAAACAGAAACAGAAGTTACAAAATAATTATTTTAACCATAAATGAGGCCCTTGCAACTGATACGATTATTTCCCCTTGAAG
>JAAYPC010000366.1 GCA_012519985.1 Fibrobacter sp. | reverse complement strand
TGAACTCCTGCTTACATTCCTCTATATCCAATAAAAATGAAAACAAAAAATATTGTCTAGCCTCCTTATGGTTTATCAAGAGTTCAACATCTTCAGGAAACTTTAATCCTAAAATATCGAATAGAATATGTACTACGGTTATCATTTCAGTTTCAAATCCATTATGATACAAATAATTTAGAATAGAAATAATCCTTTCCATAGCCTCAGCATCTTTCTCCGTGAATATCCATATAGCATCAACAAATGGAGCAGTGATTGTACCAGATATCAAGTTAATTTTATTCTTGCATATTTCCCCAGACGAAAGTAAAATCCTGTCTTTGACACTTAATAAATATAAAAAGCCTGTAAATCATGTATATGAAAGGATTTGCAGGCTTTAGCGTTGTTGTAAAAAGTGCGTAATATTTTTTATGTTTTTGTTTGCTTTAATATTTTTTTCATCATACTTGTTGTCACAATTTGGTAGTCAGTTCGAAATCCAAAAGCTTCATGTAAGGCATCGGTAAAATCTGTCCTTGTGTATATAGGAACATAACCTTCTCCTTTAATTTCCATAAAGTTCATTTCTCTTAATTCCTTGATAATCTCCGGACAGGTGAATTCCTCGTGGAGTCTTTTTTCCAGCAACCTGTAAATAACTAATGCTATAAAGCAAGTAATAAAATGTGCTTCTATTCTTTCTTCTCTGGTTAGGTATACAGGTCTTGCCTCAAACTCGCTTTTCATGATCCTAAAGCATTCTTCGATCTCCCATCTTCGGTGATTTATCTTGATGATTTCAGAAACATCATCTTCTAAATTTGTACAAACTCCATAAAAACCATCAAAAGATTCTTCTTTTTGGATTAGATTTGTGTTAATACTGTATATTTTTTTATCTGCAACTTCACCATCTGTAGTTATGCTTGTTTTACTTATAAATCTTTTGTAATCGTTTTGATTGTATTTATTTATTGTTTCGGGATTCCCATCTATTGCCTTTTTAGCACGTTCTATTTGAGAGTTCCGTATCTTGCGTTGATAATCCCTGTATCTTACAGAATATGTTACTATTAATTTTTGTTCAAGACCATTTTCATTAATCCAGCGTTCTTTGTAGAAAACCTGAACTCGTAATTTTCCTTTGTCTCTAGCATCAGCTTTCTCTATCATCTCATCAAGTTTAGAAATATCATAAGTTTCATCACTACCTGGAAGTTTCCAGCCAGTTGGAGCAAGAGCCCATTTTTTTAGGTATGCTTTTAATTTCTTGATGGATTGGGTGGTTACAAAAGCACGTCCATCTCTATCATTAAATTTTCTATTTGCTTCGGAAGAAAGACCTGCATCAGTACAAACAACAAATTTGGAGAGCTCAAAATCAGATAGAATTTTCTTCTCCAAAGGCTTTAATGTAAGCTGTTCATTCGTATTTCCGCTATTAATACTAAATGCAAGAGGAATGCCATCTCCATCCATAAACAAGCCCATTTGAACGATTGGATTGGGTTTATTATCTTTACTTGCCCCATATTGCTTTATACCATCTGCCTCTTCAATTTCAAAATAGAAATTGGTACAATCATAATAAAGTATTCCGGTGTTTCTTTTTGAAATCTTTAAACTGCTTTCATATAGAAAACTTTGAATAAGATCAGTCTCTTTAGTCAGGTATTCAAGCGCTCTGTATATTTGATGCAATTCAAAATCTGGCTGTTCAATAAACTTTTTAGATTCTTCGAATGTTGCAAGCTTAGACAATGGGAATAGTATCCTGCAATAAACCAGTCTGGAAAAAATAGAATCTAAGTTAAACTTAAATTTATACTTTTGAGAAATCTTTTTGCAAAGCTTATGTAGTTTAAGTTCATGATATATCTGCTGTAAAAAAAGATATCCGCCGTTAAAGCAATGTTGTTCACCTTTGTTAATAAGTTTTGTAGGAGAATACCTAACGAGCACTTCGCGAGTTCCTTCTTTTTCTTTTATAGTTAGCTCCTCTATGTATTTTTTGGCCCATTCAATAGGATCTTGTCCGTTTAATTTTTTTTCTAATTCAGCAACAGTACCTAACTTTTCAACGATTTTAGTTGTTCTTTTACCATTTATATAAACTGACTTTGCAGCATAGAGTGAAGCTGAATTTTTTGACTTTGAAATAATAAGTTTCAAGTTAACACCCCCTTCAATCCCTTATATTATATCATATTGCTACATATTACTCAATAATTAATTATCAAATTTGACAAAAAAAATAAAAACCCCTCAATTGCAATTGTAAATGCAACCCTTTCTTTATTCGATGGTTGCGTTTAATCTGGCAAACGGGATGGTGGCATTTAGTCTTTCAATCGAGAATTCTAATTTCCTTATTAGCCTATGAGGAATTATTAGAACAATAATGACAAACACTGTAATTAATTACGATATATAGGAGGCACTTAAACCAGAGTAAAAATTTTATTAGAAT
>JAAYPC010000365.1 GCA_012519985.1 Fibrobacter sp. | reverse complement strand
CAAATTCTTTATTAACATCACTTGTTAATATGTAAAAAGCCGCCGCCAAAGAGAAGAACTCATTGTAGCAGAACGTGCAGCACATCTTACAACAACGAAAGGTTGTCATCCTCAAAGCAGCATGATCAACCGTTTCACAACCCGTTTGGCCGCAATACTTCAGGCACAAAACAGAAGACGCGAGCGAAAAACAAACAAACGAAAAGAGCAAAATATGATTCAAAAAGACTATTTTATGCGAATTATAGAACAAATGGGCAAAATTCTAGCAAAGGTTTTATTGAAGAAATAATCAAACCTTTAATATTGAAATAGGTCGGTTCCTGACATCCTTGTCTTCCAGCGGCCGCCGTTTCTGACCTGATCCGTCAATCAAACAGTTACAGCACCTTTAGCATGAATCATCCTCAACCAGGTAATTTCAAGATCCGATTGTGGATATGATCTGAAGATTTTAGAAATACGCCGGGGAAGCTCCTTTATCCTTTCATGTTCCTCCTCCACCATGATAAATCCAGCTTTATCAAAGAAATCTATCCACTCCGGGCGCTGTATTCTATTTATATACTGCACTTCATTATCCAGCAAAAATCGCCAGTGTTTTTCCGAGTATTTAAGATATTGTTTGCTGGAGGCCATCCTGGAGTAGGGCCACAGATGATCTCTGAGATTTATGCTGTGAATAGAATAACCTGTCGGTTTCAGAGTATCTCTGAAAGCTGACAGCATTTGAGGAAGTTGCCCTTTTTTTACATGCTCCAGCACTCCGGCACTTATGATACAATCGAAACTTTTTGGCTTAAAATTATTGGAGATACCACCAGGGTCAAGCACATATTTAAAATCCAGCAGTTTATAAAGCTGGTCAAAACTCTCCACTTTACTGATATCTTTGATTAAATTGCCTGCCCGTTCCTTTTGGCTGTCACTGACATTGAACTCATCAAGCAAAGGCTCCAACTGTCCAAGGAAGTTTTTTAACCCCGATAACTGCCGGTTATCCCAGACATCAAATAACGTGGCTTCAAAATCAAAAAACAGCCTTGCGGTCAAAGCCTCCCAATGCATCCATCCTGTGCCCACCTCCAGTACATTTCCACCATTACTAAACAGTTGGTACTTGGAAATTGAGTCCACCAGCCGTTTTGCACGATCCACATAATAATAGGGCAATAAACCTTCAGTTCTTTTTTTCGCTCCCAGGCTGTTACCAATAATTCGATACATATTTCTGGTATACCCGCAACAGGAAAACAGTTTCAGAGTCATGCCTGTTAAATAATACCTGAACATTCTTTTAACCCCCTGCCGGATTTTTTGATTACACCGGCAATCTACACTGGAACCTTCTACTGCATGGTAAGAGTTTACCAACTTATTATCAGCAATCAAAATTAACACCATTCCCACCTGAACGAATCCAAATCAGGATACTACTAATTTTTTTACCGATTTTTCCTAATTAAAGAAAGGCCAATAAATGAAACGACTCCTCTGTTTATCTCTTTTAATCATTTTTCCAGCAGCGATTATCTTTGCAGCGCCCAAATATCCTTTTCCTCAAAATGTTAGATATTCCTATGGAATCTCTCCCACCAAGGTCAATGCAGAAAAGGTGCAGGAGGCCTTTGATGAGTTTATGGAGCTCTATGAAGAACAGGGGGGACTGGCCAGAATCAAACACGATAATCTTCAGAATTCTGTCAGCGAAGGAATCGCTTATGGAATGCTCCTTCTGGTTTACATGGATAACGACGAGAATAATACCCAGCCAAAATTTGATAAAATATGGGCATATTACAATAATTTTCTGGATCCAAAAGGATTAATGAACTGGAAAATAAGCGGCTTTTCACAACCCACTTCTGACGGGAGAAACTCTGCTACCGATGCAGAGCTGGATGCGGCTGTGGCATTGATGCAGGCCTACAAACAATGGGGAGATGAGAAGTATCTTAATGACGCCAAAACATTAATCAGCAAAATAGCCGCAGAAGAGGTTAATGCAAATGGTTACCTTAAACCCGGCGATTCCTGGGATACCGAAAAAAACATCTCCTATTTCAGCACCGCTGCTCTTACGCTTTTTAAACAGGTCAGTGATTTCGACTGGGATAAAGTCATAGCCAACTCCTATAGCCTCATCAAAAAAGCACAGAATGCAAATACCGGTCTGGTACCCAACTGGTGTAGTGAGCAGGGCACTCCTTCATCTTCTCCTTACGATAATAACAGAGGTAATTACACCTATGATGCAACCCGCACTCCCTGGCGACTTGCCTGGGCTTACTCATGGTATGGTCATCAGGAAGCAAAGGAGACCTGTGATAAAATCGCCTCCTGGATCTCTTCGAAAACCGGAAACGATCCGGATAATGTAGTGGACGGTTATAAACTTGACGGCACTGAAGTCGGAGATTACAACAACGCGACTTTTGTGGGACCGTTTGGATGTGCCGGAATGGTTGATCAAAAGCATCAGGAATGGGTGGACAAATGCTTTAATCACCTTTGCACTTATGAGGAGGACGTATATTATCAGGCTTCAATCCGGATACTTACGCTTCTTTACCTTTCTGGAAACATGCCTGATCTCTGGAATATTACAGATGTAAAACAGAAATGCCCTGTAAGATTAACTCATAATAAGTATCCATTCAGTTTTAATGTGTCATCAGATCAGAAACTTCTGTTTTCGGTTCCACATGCAGGTAACGTTACCATATCTGTGTATAATGCCAGCGGCCGGAGGCTGTCAACTTCAGTCAATCGTTTCTTCACAGAGGGAATGCACAGCATGCCTTTACCACCAATGGCAACAGGATCTTACATCTTTAAACTCATGACACCGGATAACCAGCTTTCCAGACAGATATCCATTGTCCGTTAATTTCCCCCGCCCCCTAAATCCCCCAAAGGGGGACTTAGGAGCGTCCAAAGCAACATTTTATAAAACCCTATGGTCAAGTTCACAGTTACATTATGCGATCTTAAAGTCCCCCCTTGGGGGATTAGGGGGCGAATTTAGGGGGCGGATTCTGGGGACTGGGATTTAGAAAACTGGCATTTCCAAAGTGCGAACATATCCCAAAGGATATGTCCAGACTTTCCAAAGTCACAGGATTCCAAGGCGGTCAAGCAGAATAATCAGTCAAGATTGCTTACATTAACGCAATGGAACTGCAATTACAGGAGTGGCACTGTTTATTCGGTCAATTTCTGCATTGTAGCGCACGATTTTCCGCCCCTGAAGAGAATAGTACTGATTGTTCATGTTTCGGGAGAAATGAGGAAACAGTATAAATGTATTCTTGCTGATTTCTCTCTTTTGTATCTGTCGTTGCGATACAGCAATTTCAGTGACATCCTTATTTTTGGATTTAGAGAACAACCATTTCGGTACTAATGGATGATGAAAAGCAACCATCCATCCGGTGCGATGATCGCCTCCCTTTACTTCGGAATAGATGTAGTCGACCCCGTCTTCAACAGCCCGCTGAAGTGAATCGTACGAGATGCCACTAGGATTTTTAGCAACCATAGTAACGGGGTCTGTTCCGTTACGAATTGCATCGCTATACGTTGTGAGTGTCGGGCTGTCTCTCCAGCAATCACTTACAAAACGTAAAAATGTTATACCGGTCCTTTCTATGGCTTCGACCATAGTCTGTGTTCCGCTCACATCAACAATGTCATCACCCGTAGCATGGAACGCCCAAAGTGGAGTTTTTGCTATTGATGCTGCTGCGTTGTTGTTTCCAGCTCCCGCGCATGCTATTGCGCCTGCAAATAAACCGGGCCGTTCTTCCAGAAGAGTGAAAACTCCCCGGGCACCCATGGAAAGTCCTACTGCATACAAACGATTGGTATCAAGGGAAAACTCATTTCTTAAGGAATCAAT
>JAAYPC010000072.1 GCA_012519985.1 Fibrobacter sp. | reverse complement strand
GCATAAATGGCCATGAAATCGGATGATGATACTGCAAACACATGTTCTGCAAGTCCTTCACGGACAGGTACAGCAAAACCACCGCAGACAACATCACCCAGCACATCAAAAATAACGAAATCCAAGTCAAGTTCTTCAAAGACATTCTGTTGTTTCAACAGTTCTACAGCGGTAATGATTCCGCGACCGGCACAACCAACACCGGGTTGGGGCCCCCCTGCTTCAACACAGTAGACACCGCCAAAACCCTTGAAGATAGCTTCGTGTGCGTCAACCTGTGCGTTGGCACGCAAAAGATCCAGAACCGACGGGATATACTCTCCATTACGCAATGTATTGGTGGAATCGCTTTTAGGATCACAACCGATCTGCATTACCCTGTAACCTGCCTCAACTAAAGCAGCGCTGATGTTGGATGTTGTTGTTGATTTACCAATACCACCTTTTCCGTAAATTGCGATCTGTTTTGTTTTCTTACTGGCCATCTGATTCTCCTTTGGTTGCAGTATTTTGACATTTGGTGAGGCTGTTAACAACACCTGGATTTTAAATGGTTGAAATTTGATATAGAATATTTAATATTACATGCAATATTCGAGGATTGAAAAAGATTACTTTTATTTCCCGAATGAGAAAACTTTATCATATGCGGAAAGTAAACAGATGTAGTTATATTGTGCTCAAAAAAGCTAAGCAACTTGATTTTGAATCGGTTTGGAAAAATTGGTGAGAATAAGAAAAACTGTTGTGTAGAGACATTCAAGAAAATTCCCATTGTAATGATTCTCTGCTTTCGAAAATCTGAGAATGTTTCCAGAAGTCTGGTTAACATTGCAGTAGTGTAAATATGTGTAAGGGTTGTCCCTTTAAGTTCTTTTATCTGATACTACATTTGACCTGCTTAAATCTCTGTTTGAAAGGTTGAACTAATACAAATAACACTGATGAAAAAATGCTTCATCTGAGTACAGCTTTTGTTCAAAGTATAGAAAGAACGCGTGCATGTTAAAAATATAATAAATCCGATCAATATGGTCAAGAATAACCGCAAAAAATTTTCAGCTTCTCTTCGATTTAAAAATCGAAGGGGCTTTTTCTAACAAAAAAGATGAAAAACTCCTCCATTAGCTCTCCTCAGAACTTATCAGGACTGAAAGTTCATTAAAAAACAGTGCTGTTTTTGTCTTGATCAAATCGGCAAAAGCTTAAACGGTGGTTTAAAAATCAGGGAGTTATTTATTTTCCCGCTGGTTTACTAAACAGCCGAGTCTTTTTATCGAATCATTACTTGAAAGATCATGAGTGGTACTGATAGATAGTAATGATAATAAACTCTTTAAGTCTTAAATTAACTTTTTTGCTTCGAATATTATCCAAAACACTTCATTACTATCTTCAAGATAATATCTTTCTAAAACAAGTTTTCCCCTCAAATTAAAAGCAATTTGGAATCTTGCCCGATGGTTACTCCTTGTGAGACGTAACATTTAAAGACTGGCTGACCTTTCGCAAAAAATTAGATTGGGTGAATGTTGCGTGAAAAACAGAATGTTGCAGATAAAATAGTTTGCCTGTCGAATGATTTCAGGGCAAGGTCGGTTCAAACCCTAAAAAAGAAATTACCTATCAGTTTCACCTCGGCTGCCTACAGACATCTTGTTATAGCTTTTATAGGTACTTGTAAATAACAGATTAGGAATTCTTATTCGTAGAGTCTCCACCGTACCAGTTAAAGACTATAGCTTGTCAGACAATGCACCGGACTCTGAAGCAACTTTCACAAAGTCACTCCTAACAGCCGAAGGGCTCAAGCATAGGACTGTGGCATCGACTGGTACGCGATAGTCGCTTCCGTGACTTGCAGAGGTGTTTATAAGTTCTTGGTCGTTTGATTGAAACTGGTCAAAGTCACTGATTTTATAGATTTGGTTACCAATTTTAAGATAGGTATTTTCCATCGTGGATGTCCTTTTTTGATAATTTGGCTCGTATAACATGTTGTGGCGTGTTGATAATCGGAAAACTTTTCACTAATTAAGGGCTATTTTTCAGCTTCTGAACCTAATACGAGTGAATTGTACCACATAAGCTACACTTATACTCTTTGCCCACTTTCTGAACGGTCTGCGTTTTACACATCACACACTTTTTACCCCTGCCTCCTGTGCCATTATTTGCAGGGACAGTTGCAGTAAATCCACATCCTTTCGTAGTACACCATTTACCTGTCGGGTTTTTAAATAGTGTTAAGTTTTCACATTTAGGACATTTTGCTCCAGGCATCATTGCCTCCATATTAAAAATGATAAAAAAACAGGTTGTCTAATAATATATTAATTTATAATTAAAAAAGATTCAATAGACTTTTTCGGATAACATAAACATAATAGTAAATCTTCTTAGTAGAATCATAATCGTCTTGGTCCGGTCGACTGTCTTTCAAATTACTGAACTATACCAGCAGCGTGCAGATTGTGAAAACATGTTTGACGAGTTAAAGAGTCAATGGGGTTTGAGTGGCTTTTGCTCCATCTAGGCACATGTAACAGAAATAGCAGCTCGATTCAAATAGCTTTCGTACAATTTTTGGAGTTTGTTTGTTCGCTTTTTTAGTTGGAAAACGCATCAAGAAGCAAAAGCATCCAGAAAAGATTACCTGCTTTATGCTTCACAATTAGTTGAAATAGTAATAGGTCGAATTCTCCAAATGAATGTAAATGATAATCTTTAGAATAGAATCTGTGATGGGTACAATCGCATTCAAATTCGGCTTAAGGCAACCGCGCCGCAGTAGGAGCTAAAAAGTACTGGGTGAAAGCAATTTTTAATACTCCACCTTCCAAAACAACAAAATTGTTCTTTTCGACTTTGCTGTAGAGGATATACACAAGATAATGATCATCCATTTTTATATCCGGGTTGTAGTTATGAAAAGAATAAAAAAGGTCCGATTTTAAAATGGAACCCATAATTTATACCCCATGGAGGACTCGACCCTCCGACCCGCTGATTAATCCCGACCTCGCGTCGAGGTACCAACTGAGCTACTGGTGCCTATTGAATAAGCTCTTTGAGCTCTACTTATTCTTGAATTTAGGTGTAAAAAAAGGGTCCCAATTTTTAATTGAAACCCATTATTTAATACACCATGGAGGACTCGAACCTCCGACCCGCTGATTAAGAGTCAGCTGCTCTACCAACTGAGCTAATGGTGCAAAAAGTTAGTTTCATAAAATAATATTTATTTACATAAATTCCAAAGAACTATTATCAGGGGTATTATAGAAAAATGGACCGTATGAGAACAGCAATAAATCGTTTTTTAGACGGGTAAGTGAAAATATTGTACAATTAAAATTACTGGCAAGCTTTATCTGTCAAAATTCAAGTTGTTTTCTGCTATTTGATACAATCTATATTATTAATAATTCTTTCGGTTTCAGCCATTATTTACATTATATGTTCTGCCTTAAACCGATTTTGTTGTAATATTAAAATAAAAAAGGAGCCGGGAAGTTGCCATGGACCTTAAGCCACTTATAGTCAACGCCGGGCTCCTGTTATATTCTACAGTTAGATT